>JAERRP010000482.1 GCA_016735415.1 Desulfobacterales bacterium
GCCCGGCCCGGAAGGTGAGGGTAAAAGCTTCCCGCAGGGTGGGGCCGCGATTTTCGGCTGAAGGGTTTTCAGACTTTGGGGCGGGTCTTTTTTCTTCCATGGCCATGGCCTGGGAAAGGGTTGCCAGGGCCATGATCAACGTCAGGTAGATGGGAAAACGCAGGGTCAGCCCCTGGTCGACCCGAGCCGCAGCGCCGCACCAGGCGAGCAGGTGGTTGATCAGATCGGGATCGTAAATGGCCGCGCCGATGGTCATGGCAGCGATATACCCCACGGATTGGTAGCGGATCTGGCGTTCGAGCACCGCACCCCAGTCTTCCGAACAACCGGCCTGTTTGAGGGTATCATAGGCCAGGGCTTCGTCGGCGCCGCTCGCGGCGGCTTCGGCGGCGCCGCTCAAAATGCGATTGACCAGAAAAAAGATAAAGAGAAGCTGCGGATTCCCGCGTGGGGCCAGGCAGAGAATGGCCATTTCGGCCACCATGAGGCCGGCGGCGGCACACAGCAGCCGGCGGCGGCCGATGATGTCCGCCAGGGCGCCCGAGGGTACCTCCAGCAGGACAATCGTGGCGGCCCAGACGGTGTTCAGCAGGGCAAACTGCTCCAGACTGAGGCCGAAGTCCAGGAATAGAATGGCGAAAACAGGGTAGTAGAAGCGCGCATTGAAGCAGACGCGAAAAGCGATGAAATGCCGGATGTTGGGAAGCCGGAGCGCGTCCGGACGACGGCGTTCAGCCATGACCGCCTCCGGTCAGGTGCCAGGGCGGGTAACGCCGACGCTTTATACGGCCCACCATCATTTTGCTCCGGGTTGGATAGTATCGCCTGGGCATCCCGAGAGGGAGCCTTCGGTCCAAGGCCGGCCCAAAGGCAGAACTACCTCCGTGCTCTTGTGCCAGGCCATGACGGGATTCCATTCCATCTCGATGGCGAGATCCGGATCGGAGTGCGTATCGACGGTAATGTAGTGCAGAAAGCGCTGCAGCACACGTTTGCGCATAAAAGTTTCCAGAGGGGCTCGCCGTTTTAGCGCACCAGATCTTTGAAACGCGGGTCTTCAAGGTTGGCGTGATCGATGCGCCATTCGCTGTCTTCGTCCTGGGTGCCTTTGAGAATTCCTTTTTTAAGAAAATCGCGGACACCATATTCGGTCAGATACGTCCTGGCACTGAATTCCGCCACGCTCAAGGCCTGGCCGGGGCGGACGGCCGGGGCCGAGGGAGCGGTCGCCGCGGCAGCGGATTCTTGGGGCTTGGTCGGTTGCGGCGGGGGTCCCGAGGCAGCCGCGGGCTCCCGTTCACTTTCCGGGATCATCCATTTCCCGGCTTCCTTTTGCCCTTTGATACGGCCATCGCGCAGCAGTTTGGTGACTTTGGGTAGGGGCAGGCCGGATCGGTCGGCAAATTCCCTGGATGTCAGTAGTTGGTTGCTTGCGCCCATGGGATGCGTCCTTTCGGTTGGGAATTGATCCTTTCAGATGATGAAATGCGAGCGAAAAACCAATAAGGCATCCTTGCCGGATGGCGAAGGATGCGCTGGTCTGAAACTCTTAATTGAAGGTTACCATACTAAATTCGCGGGTTTTCGTAAACGCCTCTCTTGAACGGTCCCGGGGCAGGTTTCAAGATTGACGATCGCCAGAATGAATATCAGTCATTTAAATGATTATCGGTATGAATTTCTATCCACATTCAGTACGATGGTGCTTTATAGAAAATTTCTATTGGTTTACCATGATAATATCAATACAAACAATTGGTCTTCATTACGGAGATTGTCTAATAAATACGAATCATGTTGTCCGGCCGGAAAAAGGCGATTGAATTCTCTATGGTGCCTGTCCATAAAAGCGATCGCCGGTTCGGGAGGCATTTCTGCTCGCGCTTTGCTTTCGAGGCCTCCGGTTGGCGGGCGGCCTTGACGCAACCACATCGATTCTTTTCAGGCGGGCCCCGGATCGATTTTATTCCCAAACGGGATTTTGGTTTGCATGAATACTATGATAATAAGGAGTCAATCCGTTGGGGCGACCGAACGATGAATTGGAAGAGCTGATCCGGCGCAAGGTGGAAAACCTGTTTGCGACCCGCCAGCTTCAATGTGCCGAGGCGGTTTTGTGCGTTCTCAATCGCGGATTCGGAGGCGAGCTGACCGATGCCCTGGCGGTGCGCCTGGCATCCGGTTTTCCGGAAGGGCTGGGAAACAGCGGCTGTCTCTGCGGGGCCTTAAGTGGCGCCGTTCTGGCCATGGGGCTCTTTCTGGGCCGCAGTGGACCAGGGCTTGGGAACGGGCATCTGGTCAAACAGGCGGTGGCCGAGCTCCAGCAGACATTCAAGGCGCGGTATAAATCAACCTGCTGCCGTATTCTGACCAGGAATCTGGACTACGGCAGCCAGGCCCATTTCCGCCACTGCGCCCGGGTCAGCGGCGAGGCCGCCCAAATTGCCACACATATTCTTCTACAGGTCAAAACGGATCTGACGGACACTGTGGACTGGACTTATCTGGGACATTCGGATTCAGGCCTGGGCGCCGGTTTCAAGATTCTGTCCGGTACGTGGCGCTGTGCAAACGGATCGCAATGAAAACGACGGTATCGATGAACGCGGTGACCGGAAGGCGATGGCCATGCTTAAACAACTTTTTCAGAAATCGACCCTGCTGAGTCTTTCCAAGACCTGCGGCTGAGCGGCCAAGATCGACCCGGTCGGGCTCGGTGAACTCCTTGATCAGCTGCCGCAGCATGCCGATCCAAATTTACTGGTGGGGTTTCAGACCAGCGACGACGCCGGTGTCTATCGTCTGACGGATGAACTCGCGCTGGTCACCACGGCGGATTTTATCACCCCTCCGGTCAACGATCCCTATATTTTCGGCCAGATTGCCGCCGCCAACGCCCTCGGCGATATTTACGCCATGGGCGCCCGGCCGATCACATGTCTGAATCTGGTATCCTTTCCCTCGGGTAAACTGCCCCCGGAGGTTCTGTCGCAAATCGTCGCCGGGGCTTTAGACAAGATTACCGAGGCCGGGGCGGTGCTGGCCGGGGGGCACACGATTGAGGACGACGAACCCAAATTCGGCCTGGCGGTTAACGGACTGGTCCACCCGGAGCGTTACTGGTCCAACAGCACGGCCCGGCCGGGGGATGCCCTGATTCTCACCAAGCCCATCGGCAGCGGCGTGCTGTTCAATGCCAATATCAAAGGGTATGTTTCCGCCACGGCCATGGAAACATGTATCGGGCATTTGAGTACCCTGAACCGGGCGGCCTGTGAGGTCATGCAGGATTTCAGGATAAGCGCCGCCACCGATGTCACCGGGTTTGGCCTGGCGGGGCATGCCTTTGAAATGGCCCGGGGTGCCAGGGTTACGTTGGTGTTGAACATGGATCAGCTGCCGGTTTTGCCGGAAGCTCTGGAAATGTACCGTCGCGGCGTTACCACGGGCGTTAATGCCCCTAACCGCGAAATGATCAAAGACAGGATTCGTTTCGAAGCCGACTGGCCCGACTGGCACCGCCAAATCGTATTTGACCCACAGACCAGCGGTGGTCTGCTGGCCGCTGTGGATCCGCAGCAGGCCGATGACCTGCTGGCGGCCCTGCACCGGGCCGATGTTGCGGCTGCCTGCCGGATCGGACACGTCGAGAAGCCGGATGATGCCGGTCGGCTGCGCCTGATCTAGCCGCGGCGGATTACCGCCCGTTTTTCCTTATCGTTTTCTCAATTCAGCGAGCGTAGAGCCCATGCGCGTTCTTTTCTGGTACTGCGACCACATTGGCTGGCAGCCGGCCATGAAAACCCTGGAAGATGCCGTCGAGGCCGCCCCGGGCTTTTATCTCAAGGCCGTGGCCGGGTTTGTCCATGTCGAACCAGCGGACATCCAGCCGACGAGCAAGGCCGAAACCAAACTGGTCAAAAATGCCAAATGGCTGGCACGCAAATGGAACGTTACCCAAATTATTCTGCATTCCTTCACCCACCTCGGCGAGGCCAAGGCGGAAGCGGCGGAGGCCCGCAAACTCCTGGTGCGGGCGGGGGACCGGCTTGTTCAGGCGGGCTACCAAGTCGCCCATACCCCTTACGGCTTTTTTCTTGATCTGGACCTCAAGGCACCGGGTCATCCCCTGGCCCGCATCTTCAAGCGCTTCGACTGACAACCCTGCTCAAATTGGATGTAAAACCAGTTGGTTTGATGCTTTGTCCCCAAGCCGACCCGGCAACGGATTTTACTTGACCAAATATCAGATTTAAATTATGTAGGATTCATCAAAAAAAAAATAGCGTTCAGGAGATAAGCGCAAATGGGGATCCGGGAACGGAAAGAGAGGGAAAAGGAACGCCGACGGCAGCAGATCATGGTGGCCGCCAAGCGTGTTTTTTCCGAAAAGGGCTTCAACAAGGCGACCATGGAGGATATTGCCCACGAGGCCGAACTCAGTCCGGGGACACTCTACCTGTATTTCAAAAATAAAGAGGAATTATATGCATCCCTGTCGCTGCGTATTCTGCAGTATCTGCTGATCCGTGTGGAACATGTCGACAACGAAGACGTTGCCGGCCCGGAAGAAAAGGTCAAGGCTCTGATGGAGGCCATGTATGATGTGTACGAGTTCGACCCGCTGATCATCATCAACATGTTTCACCTGCAGTCCAGCGAAACCCTCAAAAATCTTTCCCCGGAACTCATGACTGAAATCAAAACCCTCTCCCAGAAATCTATCAGCGCGATTGCCAAAATATTCGAAGAAGGCATCCAGGCCGGCAAGTTCGTCGATCACCACTCCCTGGCCCTGGCCGATATCTTCTGGTCGCTGTTTTCGGGTGTGGTCCTCTGGGAGGCCAGTAAAAAAATTATCGACGACCAGAAGGATTACCTGCGCAGGACTCTTGAAGTGGCCTTTGAAATTTTCTACCGCGGCCTGATCAAGGATTAGGGGTTCGCTTAAAATGTGAAGTTATTTTTTCGCGAGCCCTTAGGGCGCGCAACACTATCCCCGTTCGCTTCTACCCGTCGCCCCCTCAAAACAAGCGGGTCAGTTCATCCACCGCGAAATCCGGCCAGATTTTCCGGTGGCCGTTGCGAAAGGCTTCAATACCTTCGCCCTCTCCAAGGACCCGGCCAATTCGGGTTACCGGCACGCCTTCTTTCCGGATCGCCGCCGTCAGGGCGTCGCTGCTTTCCGGGTGACAAGTGAGCAGGAGACTGCCGGAGCCGATCAATCCCAGAGGATCGATGCCGAGCAGGCGGCAGATTCTGGCGGTTTGGGGATAGACCGGGATGCAATCCATTTCGATATTCAGGCGATGGCGGCCGGCCACGCCCAGTTCGGTCAGGGCGGTTGCCAGGCCGCCTTCGGTGACGTCGTGCATGGCGGTAACACCCGGGAACCGCCGGGCGGCGGCCGCTTCTGTCAGGATACTGATTTCTTCGGCGAAATCCTGGCATTTACGGATAAAGGTCGAACTCAATCCCAGGGTCTGCAGACGTTTTTCCAGCTCGTTGGCAATAATCGCGGTGCCTTCCACGGCCACACTTTTGGTGAGCAGGATATGATCGCCGGTCTGCATGCGGTCCTTGTGGACCAGATCTTTTCTTTCCACAGTGGCTGCCAGGGTGCCGACCACCACCGGGCGTGAGACGGCATCGGTTATTTCCGTATGACCGCCGCAAAGGGTAATTCCCAACTGGCGGCAGGCTTGCGCGATGTCCCGCATGACCAGACGCACGGCCGAGGCGCTCGTTCCGGGTGGGAAGAGGAGCGTGGTCATCAGCCACTGGGGTTTGGCGCCCGAGGTGGCAATATCGTTGGCGTTGATCAAGACCGTGTAGTAACCGAGCCTATCGGTGACGAACGTGATCGGATCGGAGGTGATCACCAAGGTGTCACTGCCGGCCAGATCGAGAGCGGCCGTATCCTCGCCGATGCCGGGGGTGATCAGCAGGCGTGGGTCGGTTCGGGGCAGATGTTCGAAAAAGTCGTCAAGCAGATCGGCCGGGAATTTCCCCGCTGGCAACGGCAGACCGTAACGTACGATGGTCTGGATACGATCCAGGCGGGTAACCGTGAAATCGGCCGTTATATTCGCTTGGGGCCGGCTTTCCGCTCCGTTGTCCAGCAAGACCGTCAAGGCGCCGGCGCTTTGTCCGGCCTGGATGTCAAAGTGAAAATCGCCGACCAGCAGGATTTCATCCGGATCGATCTTGAAGCGGCCGGCCGCCTGCAGGACCCCTTCCGGGCTGGGCTTGGGGGTGACAGGGTCGTCGCGGGTGATGACCAGGTCGAAATCGGAGAGGCGCGTGCGGCTGAAATTCTCGAGGGTTTTTTCAACCGACACAAGGCTGTTGCGGGTCAGGATGCCGATCGGCAGGCGCTGATCTTTAAGGAATTGGATCAGGTCTTCGGCCCCGTCATTGGGCCGGGATTGGACGGCGGAAAACACACCATTCTGAAATGGCCAGTCCAAAAACTAAACTTTCAT
>JAERRP010000745.1 GCA_016735415.1 Desulfobacterales bacterium
ATGCTGAAACATCACAGGACTTGATATTATGCCTTTTCATAGCTTTGCTGAAAAAAAATGTGAAGAATTGGGGAGAGAGTATGCATTCAAGGGATTCCCGAATCTCTTCAAGGAAGATGTTGAAGATTATAAGCAGATTCTCGAAAAAAACAATTGTCAATGGGAAGTAACAATCGGAGGGCTGTAACGGCCGGAATACGCGGAAGAACAATAAATTAACAAGAGAACCCTGATGATAACTTTAAAATCGTATAAGTCGGATACACCACCGATTGAGTCTTTCAGGATCGCCGGCGCAGAAGGATATTCCGAATATTGGAGGAAAAATAAGTCCCCCATTGAATCACGTGAATTGGGACGGGTTTTACTGGCCTTAAGAAAACTTGCATCTTACATCGGCAGGAATGTAGGGGAAATTGTATGGTCGGGGATGGAATTCAAGGAGGAGGCAATTGTTCTTGATCCTCGTCCGTACATGGGGAAATACCCGGTATCCGCAGCGAAAATTGATCTTGCCGCCGGCCTCACGATCCAAAAAGCGTACAAGAAATTTGAATGGAGTGAAAGGATAAAACCTGATCTCCAAAAACAACTTGCCGTAACAGCCCAGTACGGTCGGAAATTTGATCTCTTTTTTGACACGGCTGAAAATATTTATGTGGATCTGATTTCAAATAAATCCGTGCTGGGTCTATATACCGAACAATTCAGGAAACACAAAATACTGACGAACCACATCGAATACCTGCAGTATCCAACAACAAAGGGACTTTTGTACTTATGGTGGCGATGCGCGGCCGACCGGTCGGGCCCGCGCGTTTCGGAAAGTGAAATCCTGGAATCGGTTGAGGCAATTTCAGATTCAACCCTCCTTCAAACCTTCTACATGAAACCGCTCCTGTTGTTATGTTCCATTGTTCCTGAAATTGCTAATCGATGTCTCCCGCTTGCGGGTATTGTTGAAAGGGGTAATTGCAGGGCTTCCCTATACGCGAAAATATGGCCCGAATTGTTAAGTTGCGTGGAACACTGGAGATATGACGCAGCAAGCCTTAGCTTTAATGTCTTGTTTAACGACGATGGCGGCTCGTACCCGGCAAAAGACCCGGATGATTCAATTGAGGAATCCCGAATAATTTATCTCGCTGATAAGGTACAGGGTTTTATAGAAAAAAGTCCCACCGATTTAACGGATGAGATAAAAGACAATGTTATCAATCGGGAAAAGGTCATAGCGACCCTAAGAAGCGACATCGTTTTCCCTAAAAAAATCAATCTTGACCGGGCGTTGCTGGCCAGACTCCAGCGTACCATCGCATCATCTTCAAAGCGCAGAACGGTAACGGTCAACAGGGGTCTGACTTCCGGAAAAATCGATAGAAAAAAGCTTTACAGATCGGTCATAAAAGGAAACGCTTTTCTAAGGAAAGACAAACGATTTGAACTTGAAAACGACGTTATCTTACTCGTGGATGCGTCCCACTCAATGGCCTTCAAATGGGATACGGTTGAAATGGCGGTAGCGCTGCTGTTCGAAGCAATCACGCGCGGCCACAACAACATCAGGGGGTTTGCTTACAGTGGAAAGGGATCCGTTTGCATGTTGTCTGAAATCACATCGAAGGGAAATAAGCTTTTTTCCGTTGTTCCGCAGGGGAAAACGGCTTCAGGAGAAGCCATTATTGCCGTTGCCATGATTGTGAAGAAACACGCCCTGAAAAAACCTTTGATTATCCATATTACCGACGGCGCATCCAACTGGGGTTGTGGTATGCAGGATGCATCCAACTATTGTTCAAAGAAGAAAATAGGGCTTTTCGGCCTCGCCTATGGATGCGTGGAAGAGGAGAGAGAAACACTTAAACAGGAGTATGGTGGATCCGTAAAATTTATTGAAAACAACCAACAGCTTCCGGGGATGCTCAAAGGTGCTTTGAGTTGACTTGATCTCTTTAAAATGGGAATTTCAAAATCAAAATTTGGTATAATTAAGGATAAGGTGAAAATTTGGAAACAATAAAAATTACTGATGATAAATGGATACCTGAGGTAGACCCCAGTTATTATGCCAATAAAGAGGTGGTAAAAACCCTCAACAGGATACGGAAGATCTCAAAACAGCATCCGGTCAATGTTCTCATTGCAGGCAGACAGGGATGCGGTAAATCGTCGCTGGTCAGACAATATGCGGCGGTGTGCCGACGGCCTCTTGCCACTTTTCAGGTCGGAATCCTCTCCGAGCCGGGGCAACTTTTTGGTGAATATACATTGAAGGACGGGGAAACCAGTTATAAACAGTTCTTGTTTCCCCAGGCCCTGCAAACCCCGAACTGTATTATCCACCTGGAAGAGATTAACCGCCCTGAACATCCCAAGGCATTGAATATGCTGTTTTCCCTACTTTCCGACGACCGGCAGGTATGGATGGATGAGCTGGGGCTGTTAAAAGTCGCTGACGGCGTCACATTTTTTGCGACACTCAATGAAGGCGAGGAATTTATTGGAACCGAAATGCTCGATCCGGCCCTGCGGGACAGGTTCTATATCATTCTCATGGACTACCTTCCCAATGATGTTGAAACAGAGGTATTGAAAAGAAAAACCGGGGTTAGTAAAAACCAGGCCACCGATATTATACAGTCGATAAATTTACTGTGAGGCAACTCGGAAGTCGCGCTGGAAGTGTCTATC
>JAERRP010000175.1 GCA_016735415.1 Desulfobacterales bacterium
GCGTAGCCCGGCTACGTCGAGGAGGGCCAAAAGGGCGAGAACGCCGCCCGGGGCCCAAAGATGCCTCCTGATCGCGCGATTCCATATTTTATCGAAAAAACTAAAGGCTCGCGTAAAAATAAGTTCGGAATTTTCAGGGTTGAGGCGTCCACCGGGATTATATTCTCGAGAAATAATTGAGCGGCCCTTCACAGATGACCCGGTTCAGAGACGCGGCTGGATGGTTTTTGCATCGGAACTGCAGGTTGATTCCTGGTCACAACTGGAACACCCGCAATCGCAGGCGCTGTCCGCCCGGGGACGGAAAATCCGCAAATACCGTTTCACCAGGTAAATGACCGCCAGCCCGACGATGACGACGACGATAAAAGTTTCCATCGATTAATCCCAAAAAGTGATTTCAAAATCACTTTTAAAAACCCAACAGGGTGCCGACCTGAAAAACCAGGACTGCAAGGGTAAAAGCCAGCAACGTGTTGAAAACCATTGAAAAAATTCCCCACTTCCAGCTGCCGGCCTCCCGGACGATACAGACCACGGATACGAAACAGGGCGCATAGAACATGATGAAGGCCATCAGGCTGATCGCCGTAAGTGGCCGCCAGCTTGATGAGGAGGCCAGTTTTTCGGCCAGCGAACCGGTTTGTTCCGGATCGACGTCCCCCAGGGAATAGGCGGTCCCCAGGGTGGAAACCACCACTTCTTTGGCAGCAAACCCGCCCACCAGCGCAATGTTGGTGCGCCAGTCAAAACCGGCAAACCGCGAGAGCGATTCCAAGGCCGTTCCGATCCGGCCGGCCACGGAGTGGCGCAGGGCTGCCTCGGCTTCGTGCGCCTTGAGGAGATTAATTTCGACCTGCAGCGCCTGCGCCACCGCACTCAGTTTGCCCGCCACCCCACTGTTTTCGATCTCCAGCGCCGCGGCCGGCGCGGTCGCCAGCAGCGCCTGACGCTCGTTTTCAAATTGCCGCTGGACGGGTTCCGGCGCCCCCGGGAAGGTCATCAGGGCCCACAGCACGATCGAAATGCCCAGAATGACCGTACCGGCCTTGCGGATATACTGCCAGGTCCGCTCCCAGGTGTGAATCAAAAGCCCTTTGAAGGTCGGGAGGCGATAAGGCGGCAGTTCCATGACAAACGGCGTGCATTCCCCCCTGACCACCGTACTGCGCAGCAGTTTGGCCACCAGGAGGGCGCCCGCCCAGGAAACCAGCGTGAGCAAAAACATGACCAGGGCTTCATGCGAGGCGAAAAACGCGGCCACCAGGAGGGCAAAAACCGGCAGTTTGGCCCCGCAGTTCATAAACGGGACCGTCAACAGGGTGGCCAGACGCTCACGCGGGGATTTCAACGTGCGGGTGGCCATTATCCCCGGCACGGCGCACCCTCCGGCAATACCGCCGGACACGACAAATGCCATCACCGAGCTGCCGTGGAGCCCGAAAATTCGAAAACCCCGGTCCAGCATGAAGGCCACCCGAGCCATATAGCCGGAGTCCTCCAGGAAGGCGATTCCCATGAACATGAACATGATCAGGGGTACAAATCCCAGGACGCCGCCGACGCCTTCGATAATACCGGCGATGACTAGCGATTTGATCAGCCCATCCGGAAGATGGGCTTCGGCGATCCCCCCCAGCCAGCCAAAAACGGATCCCAGCCAGGTCACCGGCATTTCACTGTAGGTAAACGTAAACTGATAAAGCCCCCAGACGATGGCCAGCATGATCAGCGGCCCGGCAAAGCGATTGGTCAACACCTTGTCGAGGCGGTCGGACATGTAGAGCCGGTTACGGTCGTGTTTGACGGATAAAACCCCCTGCTGAAGAACCGATCTGATAAATCCGTAACGGTGATCGGCGATGACCGCTTCGGGATAGAGATCGAGCGTGGCTTTAATGTGGCCTGCAACCTTGCTGACAATGGTTTCCAAAGACCGGGACAGTTCGGCGTCGGCCTTGCGCCCCAGACCCCTGATCTGCTCGTCTTTTTCTATATATTTCAGGGCGATCCATCGGGGCCGGTAAGTATCTGTCAAAAACCGGGCCGCGCTGATCGCCTTCTCCATTTCCAGAAGCGCCCGATCGATATCTTCACCATAGGAAATATCCAGGGTTGGCTGTCGGACATCGTCCCCGACAATGCGCTCGGCCACCTCGATCAGTTCCGCTTTACCTTGGCCGCGGCGGGCGATGGTGGCCACCACCGGAACATTCAACAGGCGACTCAACTTCTCGGTATCAATGTCAATTCCTCTCTTTTCGGCCACGTCGATCATGTTGAGGGCCACGATGACGGGAACCCCCATTTCCATGAATTGCAGGGTCAGATAGAGGTTGCGCTCCAGATTGGCGGCATCGACGATATCGATCACGGCGGCGGGTTTTTCGTTTACCAGAAAATCCCGGGCCACAACCTCCTCCAGCGAGTAGGCCGTTAGCGAGTAAGTGCCCGGCAGGTCCACGATTTTAAGGCGTCGGTCTTCATGAACGTACAGCCCCTCTTTCTTTTCGACTGTCACGCCGGGGTAATTGCCCACATGCTGGCGGGAGCCCGTGAGGGCATTGAAAAGCGTGGTTTTGCCGGAATTGGGATTGCCTGCCAAGGCCAGCGTTATGTCAGACATGCTCAATCAACCTCCACTTCGATAAAATCAGCCTCCTGGTTGCGCAGGGTCAGGGTAAATCCCATTACGCGCAGGGCCACCGGGTCGTACAGCGGGGCGCGGCCCTGAATCTTGATTTCCGCTCCCGGCACCATGCCCATATCCCGGATGCGCCGTCCCAGCTCGCCGTCAGCCCTGACGGCCGTTATGACCCCGGCCTGATTGTCTTTCATCTGTCTCATCAGCATTCGCGTCATGCCCTACCTCCAATTTCGAAGTTTGGTACTCCAAACTTTTTGGCTTGTCAAGAAAATTTTGGGTTAGCCTAACTTTTTTGAATTGACTTACCGCCGCCACCCGTTACTATAATTCAACATATTGATTTTGGGAGGCTTTATGGCAAAAAAAAATAAGTTGACCGAAAGCATGGAGGACTATCTGGAGGTCATCTTGGAGTTGGAGCGCGTCCACAAATCCGCCCGGGCCAAGGATATTGCCACACGCTTGGAGGTCCAGCGCGGAACGGTCACCGGTGCCCTGAAAACACTGGCGGAAAAAGGGTTGATCAATTACGCCCCTTACAGCCATATCACCCTGACCCCCAAAGGTGCTGCAATTGCCGGTGAAATCAACCGGCGTCACAAGGTGATCCGCAATTTCCTGACCGAAGTGCTGCAGATCCCACCGGAAACTGCCGAAACCACCGCCTGCCGCATGGAACACGTGGTCGAAGGCACCGTGCTCGACCGCCTGGTCTGCTTCATCGATTTCGTTCACCAGTGCCCCCGGGCGGGCGACGATCTGCTGAGTTCCTTCACCCGTTACTGTGAATCGGGCCGTCTGCACTGGGAAGACTGCCAGGCCTGCATGGAAGACTGCCAGGAGCGTTTCCAGTCCCAATAACCGTAAAGGAATAGAACATGACGTGGCTGTCCGATCCTCAAGCCTGGATTGCCCTGGGCACCCTGACGGCGCTGGAAATCGTCCTCGGTATCGACAACATCATTTTTATCGCCATTCTGGTCGGTCGTCTGCCGGCCCATCAGCGGCAGCGCGGACGCATCCTCGGACTGGCCATGGCCATGGTCATGCGCATCCTGCTGCTGCTGTCGCTGACCTGGATCATGCGCCTGAACCGCCCGCTCTTCAGTGTCTTCGCTCACGCCTTTTCCGGCCGTGATCTGATCCTGATCGGCGGCGGTCTTTTTCTCCTGATTAAAAGTACGTTCGAAATTCACAACAGCCTGGAAGGCGAAATCCACGGGACGGCGCAATCGGTGACGGCCGGATTTGCCCGCGTTATTTTTCAGATCATGCTGCTCGATATTATCTTCTCGCTCGATTCGGTCATTACCGCCGTAGGCCTGGCACAGCACCTGCCGGTGATGATTCTGGCCATCGTGATCGCCGTCGGCGTCATGATGTTCTCAGCCAAACCCATCGGCGATTTTGTCGACGCCCACCCCACCATCAAGATCCTGGCCCTGTCGTTTCTGCTCCTGGTGGGATTTACCCTGGTGGTGGACGGGATGGGGCTGCACATTCCCAAGGGCTACATTTATTTTGCCATGGCCTTTTCCTGCTTCGTCGAATTTCTTAACCTCAGGATGCGCAAGCGCCAGGGGACACCGGTTAAACTGCACCATACCGCAAACCCTGGAATCTGATCGGGATCGCCACAATGGGACGTTTTTTACGCAAACTGACTTTCTGCTACGCCGCCGGCAGCGTGGGGGCCATTGTCAACAGCCTGGCCGTGTGGATTTGCGGCGCGAACGGCATCAACGCCTTTCTGCAGGTCAATATTCACCCACGCCTGACACCGGACTGGATTTATCCCCGCATCGTCTGGGGAGGGATCTGGGGGCTGATGCTGTTTTTACCCCTGGTGAAAAGCCGCCTGTTTGTGCGGAGTTTATTGATCAGCCTGGGTCCCTCTGCGGCCCAGCTTTTCTATTTTTTCCCCGTACTGCAGCACAAGGGCCTGCTGGGCATGAAACTGGGTGCGCTGACGCCGGTGACGGTGGTTCTCTTTAACTGGCTCTGGGGGCTGACTGCGTTGCTGTGGCTGCGCCTGACGGACAAAAGTTATTAGAAGTCATCTCAAAAATATCTTTGGACCCCATCACCTGGTCGGTTGGGTTGGCATCGTTGCCGTCCTGACGGTCGCGCTGCTTCCGGCGGAAACGTGGCCTGACAGCGACATCTGCGGATATCCCGCCAACGGCCGCGTGGTGATTCAGCGCGGGGGTGAAACGGTGGCGGATTTTACCGTTTGCATTGCCGAATCCGCCTCCCAGCGCCGCCGCGGCCTCATGCACTGCCCGCAACTGAAGACCGGCACCGGCATGCTTTTCATCTATGCCCAGGCCCGCCCGCGGGTCTTCTGGATGAAGGAGACACCGCTCGAACTGGCCATCATTTTCATTTCCGCCGACGCCAGGATCGCCGCTATTGAAAAAGGGACGCCGGCAAGCCTGTCGCGCATCCCTTCGCCGGGGCCGATCCGGCAGGTCCTGGAAATCAATTTTGAAGAAGCCCGGGGACTGCAGGTCGACGATAGCGTGCAGTTGATCGAGTCGAACATGCCACCTCTTTCTTTTCAGTTCCAATCGTTCCGGGCGAGAATTCTGGCAGAATATGGGCTGGTCCTTAAGATCGGACCTGGATGTCGTCTCGATCGTGCTCGTATGACGGACGGCAGATCGCACCGCAACAGGCAACTTGCGCTGGCATATTCGGGATGATCCTGCTACAGCATTGAGGCCGCCGGTTTTCCGTCCGAACCCGCCATTTTGAAGGGGACCTTCAGCATGTCCGATGACGCCGTCCTTCTGGAAGTCAACGATCATATCGGTCTTATCACCCTCAACCGGCCCGGCAATCGCAACAGTATGACCTCGGATTTGCTCGCCGCTTTCCACGAGACGGTTTTGAAGGTTCAGCGCGAAAGGGCCGTCCGCTGCGTGATCATTACCGGCGTAGGCCCCAATTTCTGCGCCGGCGCCGATTTCAAATCAACGCTGGGCGAGGGGGATCGCCTGCCCCATGAAAATTTCCTGGCCCTGTACAAACCGTTTCTGGCGGTCGCCGATATCGAAGTCCCGGTGATTGCGGCCCTGAACGGCCACGCCGTCGGCGGCGGGTTCGGCCTGGCCCTGATCTGTGATTTGCGGGTGGCCAACATGCAGGCCAAATATGGCGCCAATTTCACCCGGTTGGGAATTCACTCCGGAATGGCCGTCACCTACATGCTGCCCCGCCTTATCGGCCTGCCCCAGGCCATGGAACTGCTGTTGACCGGTCGGCTGGTGAGCGGCGCCAGAGCGGCGGAAATCGGCATGATGAACTACGCCGAAAAACCCACGGGCGTCTTTGTGTTCCTTATGGACTAACTC
>JAERRP010000100.1 GCA_016735415.1 Desulfobacterales bacterium
GATTTCTCGCGCGTTATGTCTGTCTGTCTGTCTTGTAGTCTCCTCCACTATTGGAGCCGGGCGGCCGCCAGGGCCACCCGGGCGCCGTGGCTTAAACCCACCAGCCCGGCCTTGTGAATTGTCAGATGGTCCAGCAGCAACCCGAGATCGAGGGCATGGCGGTCGAGTGTCGGGACTTGGCTGCCGCCGCTTCTTCCCTGGCAGCGGGCATCGTAGAGCACCACCCGGGCGAGGGCCTTCAGCCGGCGGGCATAGGGCCGCCAGTTGAGGGTGGTCTGAGCGGTGCCGTTCAGAAAGAGGATCGTGGGCCGGCCCGGGGGCGCTTTATCGAAGACTTTGTAAAAAATCGGGACGCCGTCATCCGATTTGAAAAGGCTCATGCCGGTCAACCCGTATTCCGCTGGGGGTGCGCCTGCGGCCGGTGTCGCCGGCCGTTCCGGCCGCAGGCCATGCTTCCCCTACCAGGTGATTTCAACGTTGAGTTCTTCCCCGATTTTGTTCAGGCCTTTGTCGAATTCGTCCAGGGATAAAGTTTTGGGGATCTGGACCTGAATTTCCATGCTGTAGAGGGCGGCGCCCGATTGAGGCATGTACTGGCGCTTGGATTTGAGATCGATGATGTTGATACCCAGGTTTGACAGATAGCGGCTGATCTTGAAGACGATTCCGGCCTGGTCCATGCCCTCCAGCCGGATGGTGTGGGGGGCGTAGGGCCCGACTTCATAGCCTTCCATGGATTCGACCTCGCGGACAAAGACCGAAAGGCCCTTCTCCTGCTCCAGCCGGCGGCAGGCGGTTTTCAGCCGGCCGGCGAGATCGGCCTCGTTGTTTTCCAGCGAGGTCAGCAGCACGATCAGGGTGAACTCTCCGGCCAGCAGGGTCATGGTGGTATCTTCGAGGTTGCACCCGTTCTGGTAGATCAGTTCCGTGACATCTGCAACGATACCGGGGCGGTCTTTGCCGAAGGCGGTCAATATGTACTTTTTTTCCATGATCTCCCTTTCCGAATAACCAATGGGTTATTTGTGTGTGTTGGCGTTGTCGCTGTGGCGTCAACGGCATTCCTTCAGCCCGTCAACCCCGCAGGCAGGGCTTGCGGGCGGCGGTGGTTTCATCCAGCCGTCGCACCTTGGCATTGCGGGGAGCCCCGGTCAGAAGGTCAGGATTTTCCCGGGCCTCCCTGGCGATGACCCGCATGGTAGCAATGAACTGGTCGATATCCTCGCGCGATTCCGACTCGGTGGGCTCGATCATGATGGCCCCGTGCACGACCAGGGGGAAGTAAATGGTCGGCGGATGAAACCCGTAGTCGATCAGCCGTTTGGCCACATCCAGGGTGGTGATCTTGTACGGCTCCAGATTCCTGTCCGTGAAGACGCACTCATGCATGCAGGGCTTGTCGAAGGGCAGGTGGTAAACGTCCTTCAATTTCTCTTTGATATAATTGGCGTTCAGCACCGCAAGCCGGCTGGCATCCTTCAATTGGGGGCCCAGCGACAGGATGTAGCTGTAAGCCCGCACCAGGATACTGAAATTACCATAGAAGGCATGGAGCTTGCCGATGCTTTTGGGAAAGTCTTCGGAAAGCCGGTAGCGCTTGCCGTCCCGGATTACCCGCGGGGCCGGCAGAAACGGCTCCAGTTCTTTGGTGACGCAGCCCGGCCCGGCCCCGGGCCCGCCGCCGCCGTGGGGGGTCGAGAAAGTCTTGTGCAGGTTGATGTGGAGCACGTCGGCACCGGCCCGGCCGAAATCGACGATGCCCATGACGGCGTTCATGTTGGCCCCGTCGGCGTAGATCAGCCCGCCCTGGGCGTGAACGATATCGGCGATCGGGCGGATGTTGGTTTCGAAAAGCCCCAGGGTGTTGGGGTTGGTCACCATCAAACCGGCGGTATCCTCGTCCATCAGGGCTTCCACGGCCTCGGGGGTCAACACGCCGTCCTCGCCGGTGGCGAGGGGGACGGACTTGAAGCCGCACAAAGCCGCGCTGGCCGGATTGGTGCCGTGGGCCGTATCCGGAATGAGGATTTTGCTGCGGGCCCGGCCCTGGTCGCGATGATAGGTCGCGAAGATGAGCATGCCGGCCAGTTCGCCCTGGGCTCCGGCGGCCGGCTGCCCCGATACGGCGTCCAGGCCAGCCACATCCGCCAGGTAGTGCTCCAGCTCGTAGATCAGCTGCAGGGCGCCCTGGCACAGTTCGCCGGGCACCAGCGGATGGGCGCCGGAAAATCCGACCAGGGAAGCCTGCCGTTCGTTGGTTTTGGGATTGTACTTCATGGTGCATGATCCCAGGGGATACATGCCCGAATCGACCCCGTAATTCCACTGGGACAGACGGGTGTAATGCCGCACGATTTCCACCTCGCTCAGATCGGGGAAATCCGGGCCCGGGCCGGCAATGGCGTCATCCAGGGGGGCCGGGTCCACGTCCCGCCGCGGCAGGGAATAGGCGGTGCGGCCCTTGCGGCCGCGTTCCCACAGAAGCGGTTCGTTCAATATCAGGCCTTGTGTTCCGACGAATTCGTTCATGACTGCACTTCCCTGACCAGCATATCGAGGTCTTCCCGGCTTTTGGTTTCGGTCACGCACAGGAGATAATGGTTGGCCAGCTCCGGGTAGTAACACACCAGTGGAATACCGCAGAGAACCTGGTGTTCCGCAAGCAGTTTCCGCCACTTGGCGTCGAAGCCCTCCGGGAACTTGACGACAAATTCGTTGAAGGTGGGGTGGGCAAAGGGCAGTTCCAGGCCGGCGGCCTTCAGGGCTTTTTTGAGGTATTCGGTTTTATCGCGGTTCAGGGCCGCCAGTTCCCGGAAACCGGTGCCCCCCAAGGTGGCCCTGTAAATGCCGGCCGCCATGGCGCACAGGCTCTGGTTGGAGCAGATGTTGGAGGTGGCCCGTTCGCGGCGGATGTGCTGCTCGCGGGTGGAAAGCGTGAGGACGAACCCGCGTTGGCCGTCGGCGTCCAGGGTCTGCCCCACCAGGCGCCCCGGCATGCTGCGCACGTACTTCTGCTTGGCGGCGAAAATTCCCAGGCCGGGGCCGCCAAAGGACTGGGTCAGGCCCAGGCTCTGGCCTTCACCGCAGACGATGTCGGCGTCCTGGCTGCCAGGGGTCTTCAGCAGGCCGTAGGCCAGGGGCTCGCTGAAGGCCGTGATGAAAACGGCCTCGCGCGCGTGGATGGTCTGGCCGGCCCGCGCCAGGTCTTCGATACCGCCGAAGAAGTTGGGCGATTGAAGGGCCACCCCCGCCAGATCGTCGATCCCGGCGATGGCGGACAGATCGGTGGTGCCGTCCGCAAGGTAGGGCAGGGTTTCGACTTTGAAGCCGGTGGGCTTGAAATAGGTCTCCACGACCTTGCGGTAATAGGGGTTGATCAGGGCGGAGACGGCCACGGTTTTCTTGCGGCGGCCGATGCGGATGGCCATCAGAAGGGCTTCGGCCAGCGCCGAGGCGCCGTCGTAAAGGGAGGCATTGGCGACTTCCATGCCCAACAGGCGGCACACCAGGGTCTGGTATTCAAAAAGACCCTGCAGGGTGCCCTGGCTCATTTCAGGCTGATAGGGGGTATAGGCCGTAACGAACTCGGAGCGGCTCAGCACGTAGCGCGCAGCTTCCGGAATGAAGTGGTGGTAGCTGCCGGCCCCGGCAAAGATCTTGTGGGTGTCCCAGGAAACCGTCTGGTCGGCCAGCGCGTCCATGTGGGCGTCCAGCTCCCACTCGGTCAGGCCCGGCAGGTCCAGGGGCGCACGGCGGCGGCAGTCTTCCGGAATGGCGGCGAAGAGTTCGTCAAGGTCTTTGACCCCCACCGCCGCGAGCATGCCATCGATGTCTTCCGGGGTATGGGGGAAATATCTCATGATTCACTTCCTTTCAGCACTTCAAGGTAGGCCGCCCGATCCATCAACTGGTCGTATTCACCCGGATCGGAAGGCTTGATGTCGAGCATCCAGCCCTTGTCGTAAGGCGCATTGTTCACGAGCTCGGGCGCCTCTTCGAGATCCGCGTTGCCGGCGATGATTTCACCCCCTATGGGCATGTAAAGCTCGGAGACGGCTTTGACCGATTCGACCGTTCCGAATTCGTCCCCGGCCGCGAAGGTATCGCCCGCTTCCGGAAGCTCCACGAAGACAATGTCGCCCAGTTGATCCTGAGCAAAGTCGGTGATGCCGATGGTGACATTAGCGCCCTTTTTGCGTGCCCATTCGTGATCTTTGGTATAGCGGACATCTTCGGGCAGGTTCAGCGCACTGAGTTCTTTCATGCTCGGTCCTCCTTATGGCTATATCATCGCTTTTAAAGGTTTGCGCGCCGTGCGGTCGGGCCGGACATCATCCACGATCCGGACCGGAATACGGCGGCGTTTGTCTTCCAGCTCCAGGGGCGTGCCGGCGGGCAGCGGCTGCACCACTTTCACGAAACCGCAGGACAGGCCGGCGGCTTTGAAATCGTCGGGGGCCTCGGGGCTGGCCACGCTGAAGACGCGCTCCGCCGCCCGGCCGATGGCCATGTCGGTCACACAGGTTAAAACATCGCCGATGACCTGACCGTCGCTGTTCCTGACTTTGGCGGGCAGTGTAACCTTGCGCAGATCGCGGCCTACGAACGCCAGGGTGTGGGGCGCGTCTCCGGCCGCCTGCAGGGCGCTGTCGCCCTGGAAGGCTTTGCGGAGCCCGCGGCCATCGGCGTCAAACGGCAGGGCAA
>JAERRP010000205.1 GCA_016735415.1 Desulfobacterales bacterium
TCACCTATCGTAAATGGGGTGGTAAACAGCGCTGCAAACAAGTCGTCTGGCTGGTGGACAATAGCGGCGATATCTACACCGTCGATCAGGGTGTGTTCGCCGCGACCTATCGGCAGGCCGCCCCCGGCTATTATGTAAAGATCACACTTGTCTGGGCCGAGATGGTTACCGCACCGGGAGCTGTCGCGACCAAGGAAGGCCAGTCACACTATGCGGCCGGGGATTATCTGGTCTCCAATAATGAAGACGGCACCGATGCTTACTGTGTCACGGCTGCAAAGTTTGAATCGATGTACGATCCGGATGAGTAGCGGCGCTACTTGCAGGCTTTGTGGCAGTCCTTTCTCAGCTGCACCAGGACCGTGTATCCGGCGCTGAACGCATCCCGGTTTTTGGATTCATACGTTTCGGCCAGCCGGCGGCAGGCTTCCCGAAAGACGGGATAATGGGCCTCGCCGTACCGGGCGCCCCTAAGGGCCATCATCCGATCCGAATCGGACAGAAAGGTGTTAAATACTTCCGGCGCCGGAAGCTTTCATGCGTTTTCCTCAGGCCGGCCGGTCGAGATGCTGTCTGGAAAGACGGTGCCGCCGCGCTGGACAAATTCCCAGGGTCCCGATAAAAAAAGCCGGCCCCGGCACAGCGGGAACCGGCTTTAAATATACTGCCCGGCGGTATCCCCTACCTCGGGACGAGGATGGTATTGCCCCGGCAGGTGACGTCCTGGTTTTCGGTGCGCGGATTCGACTCGGTCAGGTCCCGGTAGGTCAAGTGGACCCGTCCATCGGTGGCCGTGATCGACACCATGCCCCCGCGTCCGAGGTTGCCGCTCCAGATCATCCCGCTTTTATGGGTCTCGCCGCTCTCATCGCGCCCGCGCAAATAGTGCGCTTCCACATAAACATCCTTGGTGGCTTTGATTTTGCAGGTGGTATCTTCTTCCGCGATCAGGTCGGTCGGAAAAGCGGAACTGACGGCAAGAAGGGTAAAGACGACAGGTATCATCAGGAATCTATACATGGCACCCCCTTTTCTTGATTGTGATTTTTTTGGAGTTCATCAAGCTTATCGGATCAACACTATTTTGGCAATGGGAGCGATAGCGTCCCTTTTCGAAAGCCCCCAGGTTCGGGTGTTTATTTTCTTGCGGATCTTTCCTTCAGCCCCGTGACCAACGGGATGATCAGAATGAACAGGCAGATATAAATCACGGTGGTCCAGCCGCCCTGCTGGTATGCAAATCCGGAACAGGTAATGCCGATCCAGCCGCCCAGGTAATAAAAGAGCACATAGAGCGCGTTGGCGCGGCCCTGCCCGCTGGAAAGCTTACGGTTGAGGGCGCCGACGGCGGTGGCGTGGACCGCGAAGAAGCCCGCCCAAATGCCCAGCAGACCGGCCACCACCGCTACAATCGAGGGTGCCAGGATCAGGGCCAGGGACAGTGCCAGAACGCAGCTGCCCCCGATCAGGGTAAAGCCGCTGCTGTAGCGGTTGCTGATACGGCCGGCGATCCACTAAAACGCCGATGCATCCCAACTGTCCGTATGCACCTTTGTTCCCGACCGGCTTTGGCTGTTTCTTTAAGCTTGCGCGCGGCGAGATGTTGTTCAGCCCCCGGTTAATTACTGCGGATCATCACCAGCAGCATTTTGAAGCGTTTCTCGGCCTGGAGGGCATGGGGGATATTGGCCGGCATTACCAGCATCTCGCCGCTGTTGACGGTCTGTGTTTCACCGCCGATGGTGATCCGGGCCTCGCCGTTCACAATGTACACCACGGCGTCAAAAGGGGCGGTGTGCTCGCTCAGGCCCTGGCCGGCCTCGAAGGCAAAGAGCGTAATGTTGCCGGTTTCTTTTTTAAGCAAAGTTTTACTGACGACGGATTCATCAAAATAAGCAATGTGCTGCTCCAGGTTAAAAGGCGTGCCTTTCAGGTCTTCGTTCATTCGGTTGCCTCCGGTTGCGATTCGATCGTCGGGATTGTGGCTTTTTACGAATTCATCATGCTTTGGGCGTCAAGTGTTGACTCCCGGCATGTTTTGAATAAGACCCCAAGGGCTCGCGCAAAAAATAACTTCACATTTTAAGCGCTGATGCATCCCGTCTGGCTGCGTTGCGAAAGCTCGGAATATGCCTGATATTCCAACGCTTCCGCGCCTTGCCAGGCGGGCGCCTCAACACTAAAAAATTGCGAACTTATTTTTGCGCGAACCCTAAGTAATCTTTGTTGCGTCATGAGTGAAAATTTAATAAACTGTCGTGGGTTTATATACATGGAGAGTTGCTCCATAT
>JAERRP010000046.1 GCA_016735415.1 Desulfobacterales bacterium
AAAAAGTGTCCAAACAGAATCGAGATAGAACAGTCCGTTACCTGACCACCCTCTCGCAGATCCCTGCGTGCGGTTTTGCCGCACAGGGCTCCTCAGTATTGATCGCTTCGTACGAAAGCGACGATTAATTCCAGTAACCCATTATCCGGGGGCGCGGAATAAAGATAAAAGCCCGTCCGCATGTGCGTATTTCTAAACTGGCACGGCTTTCCCGGTCCCTCTCAAGCGCGAGGTTAGCGGCCATACTTGGCTGTAAAACTTGCTTTCCCAAGGGAGTTCGCATTAATCATAAAGCTGATTAATGCTGCGCTCGAGTCAGATGGAACGTCAATTTTTTCAATTTTGAGTGCATGAACCGTAAAAATATAGCGGTGTGGCTTATCTCCTTGAGGCGGGCATGCACCGCCAAATGCATGGGTACCATAATCTGTACGACCTTGAACGGCACCCGGAGGCAACAGCTTCCCTGTTGGATCGCCAGCGCCTGTTGCTATTTCGGTAACATTCGCCGGGATATTGTAGACAACCCAATGCCACCAACCCGACCCCGTTGGTGCATCAGGGTCATACACAGTAATCGCAAAGCTTTTTGTTCCTTTTGGGTTTGCCGTCCATTTAAGCGCCGGCGATTGATTTTTTCCAGAGCACCCAAATCCATTAAACACCTGTTTCTCAGTGAGAAAAGAACCAGATTTAATTGTTGGGCTTGTAAGCGTAAAGTCACTTGCGTAGACTACAGTTGAGGCCAAGCAAAAAACGAGAATTAACGAGATTCGTGCTCTAAGCATAATAAGATCCTTTCTTGTAAGTTGAAAAGAAGGCGCAACGACTGAACTCATTGGTTTTTACGAAGCGCAGCGGAGTAAAAATGCAGTGCAGTGATTTGTTAAACGCTTTCTATTTTCCTTCTATTATTTTATAATTTTTATAGGGGGGTATCCATTTAAGGCAAGTCACCCTTGCAAACCAGCGATCAAACTCCTGCAGATTCCTGGAATAATCGATGCCTGCCACAGGCCCGGGGAAGGTTTCCATACCTTAAAATACTAAATTCAGGGGGCACTTGCGTCAAGTGGATACCCCCTTTTTCAGAATTCCGCTTGAACCCTCGAATCCTTGAATCCGTAACCCTCGGAATCACGCCAACTCTTTTGGAGGTGATCCTTATTTCATTCCCCGCTTTTGAGCTGTTCGGGTTTGGGGTAGTTTTCAAACACGGTCATCGCTTGCCGCATCGATTCCTCCGGCATCTGGATGTCGGTCAGTTCGCCGGCAAAGTATTTTTCATAAGCGCCGAGATCCAGCAGGCCGTGTCCGCTGAAGCTCACCACGATGGTTTTCTCCCGGGCTTCTTCCCGGGCCTGACGGGCTTCCTTGACCACCTGGGCCAGGGCACTGGTGGTTTCGGGCGCCGGGATGAGCCCTTCGGTACGGGCCCACAGAACGCCGGCCTCATAGGCCTTGGTCTGATTGACGGATTTGGGTTCGAACAGACCTTCGCTTATTAGCTGGCTGACGGTGGGGGCCATGCCGTGGTAGCGCAGGCCGCCGGCGTGAATCGGCGGCGGCACGAAGGCGTGTCCCAGGCTGTACATGGGCAGAAGCGGCGTGTAGCCGGCCGTATCGCCGTGATCGTAGACAAAGGGCGCACGGGTCATGGTGGGGCAGGCTGTGGGCTCCACCGGGTAGATGGCGATGTCGCGGCCGTTGATCTTGTCGCGCACATAGGGGAAGGCCAGGCCGGCAAAATTACTGCCGCCGCCGGCGCAGCCGATGATCACGTCCGGATAGGCGTCGATCATCTCGAACTGCTTCCGGGTTTCCAGGCCGATGATGGTCTGGTGCAGCATTACGTGGTTCAGCACGCTGCCTAAAGAATAGCGCGTTTTGCCGGTGGTGTCGGATACCGCGGCCTCGATGGCCTCGCTGATGGCGATGCCGAGGCTTCCGGGGGCGTCCGGATCTTTTTCCAGGGCATTGCGGCCGGCCTGGGTTTCGTTGCTGGGACTGGGAACGCAGGTCCCGCCCCAGGTCTGCATCATGGTCTTGCGGTAAGGCTTCTGGTCAAAGCTGATCCGGACCATGTAGACCTTGCAGGCCAGGCCGAACTGCGCGCATGCAAACGACAGGGCACTGCCCCACTGGCCGGCACCGGTTTCGGTGGTCATGCGCTCGATCCCGAAGACTTTGTTGTAATAGGCCTGGGGAACGGCCGTGTTGGGCTTGTGGCTGCCGGGCGGGCTGACCCCCTCGTTTTTGTAATAGATTTTTGCGGGCGTTCCCAGGGCTTTTTCCAGGGAGCGGGCCCGCAGCAGGGGCGAAGGGCGCCACAGGCTCAGCACGTCCAGTACCGGTTCGGGAATGTCGATCCAGCGTTCGGAACTCATTTCCTGCTCGAGCAGATTCATGGGAAAAACCGGCGCCAGGTCTTCGGGTGCGATGGGTGATCCATCCGGCTTAAGCGGGGGGTTGAGGCGGATATCCGCCAGAATGTTATACCACTGCCGGGGCATTTCCCGGGTCGGCAGGTCCACTTTGCGATCGTTCATCAACGGGCCTCCTTGTTAAAGTTGATCGGTCTTAAAATTGTTGCCCTTTTTTGTCAAGTCGGCGCGCGGGCGCTGCCGGCAATCTTTTGAAAAGGCATTGAATGTGATACAGCAAATCCTGCATCCGGCATCAACCCTCCGGTTTCGTTGCACCACGCCCGTAAGTTTGTTCTATAGGAACGCCCAATGAGATTACTCCGGCTGATCCCTGTGATTGTTCTGGCCCTGACCCTGCTGGCGGCCGCTCTGCCGGTGCACGCCGCCGAAACCCTCAAGATTGTCTACAATACCGGTGTTGCGCCGCTGAAATTTAAAGACGAAGCGCAGAAGCCCCAGGGCCTTTTTCCGGATCTCTGGCGATTGTGGGCCCGGGAAACCGGGCGTGCGGTCGAATTCGTCGAGGTCGATACCTTTGGCGCTTCGATCGAAATGCTGCGCATCGGCCGGGCCGATCTGCATGCCGGTCTGTTCAAGACGCCCGCAAGGGAATTGTTTCTGGACTATTCCGAACCGATCCTCAAAATTGATTACCATATCTTCACCCATCCCGGTGTCCAGCCCATCGAAACGCTGGAGCAGGCGGCCGGATTCATAGTCGGCCTTGTCCAGGGGGGCTACACCGAGAAACTGGTGCGGACCGTCATTCCGGAACCGCATATCGCCATCTACGAAAGCAACGAGGCCCTGTTCCGGGCGGCCCAAAAAGGGGCTATCAAGGTCTTCGTGACCACCCGTATCGGCCTTTTTTATTACCTCCGTGAAAATCGCCTGGCCAATACTTTCGGTTTCAATCCGCAGAAACCACTCTTCACCCAGACCTACTACACGGCCACGGCCAAGGGCCACCCGGACCTGATCGCCGCGGTCGACAAGGGCTTGCACAAGATCGACGCCGGCGCGCGGCGTTTGCTGGAAGAAAAGTGGATCGTGCGCACCGCCAAAACCATCCCGGTCGAATTGGCTTATAAGCTCAGCGATGCGGAGCAGCACTACCTGGCGGTCACCGAAAAGATCCGTGTTCACAACGAAAGCGACTGGGCGCCGTTCAATTATAATGAAAACGGCGCTCCCAAGGGGTATTCGATCGATTTTATCCGACTGCTGGCGGAAAAGACCGGCCTGGCTGTGGAATTCGTGTCCGGATCCACCTGGGATGAATATCTGGGAATGATGAAAGCCGGGACCCTCGACATCATGCTCAATATTGCTGCGACCGCCGAGCGAAAGGAGTATCTGGCCTTTACACCTTCCTATGTCGAGATGATCCAGATGCTCTACACGCGCAAGGAATTTCCGGAGGTGAACGGCATCGAGGACCTGTTCGGCCAACGCTTTGCCGTTCCCCGGGGATTCTACATCGCCGAGGCCCTGCAGCCCTATCCACAAATCAAAGTGGTCGAAGTCCGTGATACGACCGCGGCCATCCTGGCGGTTTCCACCGGCAAGGCCGACGCCCTGTTCGACCTGATGCCGGTGGTCAACTTCATCATGGAGCAGCTCCAGATCACCAACCTCAAGGTCGGCGGCGACATGGGCATCGCCCAAAGTGAGCCCATCCCGCTGCATCTGGCGGTGCGCCGCGACAACGCTATTCTGGCCGATATCCTGGCCAAGGGGATGACGCTGATTTCGGACGAGGAGAAACAGGCCCTGCGCGAACGCTGGCTCACCCCCCGCGGGGTGGTCCACCAGACGGTTTTTCTGAGTGCGGCCGAAAAAGCCTGGCTGGGCGACCACCCGGAAATACGACTGGGGGTGGATCCTTCATGGCCGCCGTTCGAACAGAAAACCCCGGACGGTCGATATGCCGGCATTACGGCGGATTATGTCAAGCTGCTCAATGAACGGCTGAGCATCGGCATGCAGGCGGATACGGGACTGACCTGGACCCAGGTGCTCGAAAAGGCCCGGGTCCGCGAAATCGATGTGATTCCCTGCATCTCGCCGACGCCTCAACGGTCGCAATTTCTTCTCTTTACCAAGCCCTATCTGAGCTTCCAATCGGTCATCGTGACCCGTAAAAGCGCTTCCTTCATCAACGGGCTGGCTGATCTCAACAAAGCACCGGTCGGCGTGGTAGAGGGCTATATCACCCATGAAAAAATCGCCGCTGATTACCCGGCCATCAAGCTTAAAACCTACGCCAGCGTCGCGGAAGGACTCGATGCCGTGCTCAAAGGCCAGGTCCAGGCATTTGTTGACAACCTGGCCTCGATCACCTTCACGATCAAACGCCGGGAATTGGAAGATCTGAAAATTGCTTCCACCACGGAATACCATTTCAACCTCTCCATGGGGGTTCGCAAGGACTGGCCCGAGCTGGTGCCCATTCTCGAAAAAGGCCTCAAAAGCATCAGCAAGGAAGAACGCTACCAGATCCACGACCGCTGGATCAACGTCATCATCGAGCGCACCATGGACTGGGGCTACCTCTGGCGGATTCTGTCGATTGTCGTTGCCCTGGCCGGGGCCGTCGTCGTGATCATTCTTTTCTGGAACCGGCGCCTGGCCCGCGAAATCGACGAGCGCAAGCGCCTGCAGGAAGCGTTGACTCAGGCCAAACAGGCGGCGGACGAGGCCAACAAGGCCAAGAGCGATTTTCTGGCCAATATGAGTCATGAGATCCGAACGCCCATGAACGCGGTGATCGGCATGGCGCACCTGGCCCTGCGGACGGACCTGAC
>JAERRP010000153.1 GCA_016735415.1 Desulfobacterales bacterium
GCCTCAGTGCCTGCGGTGAAGACAACTGTCTAGTTGAACCCCTGTTATAAAGACCCCCGGCCATTTGTCCGGGGTGCTATTCGTGAGGAAGCCAATGAATACACAGAAGAGAATAAGGGTTTTGGTGGCCAAGCCTGGCTTAGATGGCCATGAGCGGGGTGCCCGGGTTATCGCATATGGACTGAGGGATCTTGGGTTTGAGGTTATTTATACGGGACTGCGGCAAACACCCGACCAGATCGCGACGGCAGTGATACAAGAGGATGTGGATGTGCTCGGTCTGTCAATTCTTTCCGGCGCCCACATTTCTCTGACCCAAAAGGTCATTGAAAAATTGCGCGATAAGGATGCTACCGATGTCATGGTGATTATCGGTGGTATTATACCGGATAAAGATCTTGCCGAACTCAAAGAGATGGGTGTCTCCGGGGTGTTTACATCCGGAAGTTCCATCAAGGAAGTGGCGAAGTTTATCCGGTCAAATATCTCATGAACAATAAGCCGTCTAAAGGGCATCGCATGGTTCCAAACAGGCTTGAAAGGGTACTCGGGACCGAATACCCGCTGATACTCGGTCCCATGCGTCTGATTACCCTCGTGGGAATGGCCGCGGCTGTTTCAAATAGCGGCTGGTTTCGGGCAGATTGCAGCTTCCGGGCTTTCCACGAATCGGTTGCGGGATGAAATAAAAAGGCCGATCGTTTAACGGACCGGCCTTTTGCCCGGTTCCCATGCTGGTCGATATTTTAAAGATGAAGGAGGCTTTTTCCGTTTCAAAGCACTTGCGCGGAAAGTTCGATCAGGAGGATATATGAGCTGGAAATATGTACGATGTGAAAAAAAGAATAAAATAGCCACAATTACCCTTAACCGACCGGAAAAATACAACGCATTCGCCGGCAGGATGAGAGAGGAGATACTGGAAACTGTTGAAGACTGCTGTTCTGATTCCAGTGTACGGGTGATTGTTATTACTGGAGCCGGAAAAGCCTTTTGTGCAGGCGGTGATGTCAATGAATTCATTTCAGGAAAAACACAAGCTCTTGCTGATACGGTCTCCAACGAAAGACATACCATGTCTAAAATTGTCCTGGCAATCAATGCCGTGGAAAAACCGGTTATTGCGGCGGTTAATGGTGTTGCGGCAGGAGGCGGTTGCAACCTGGCCCTGTCCTGTGATATCCGGATCGCAAGTGAGAAGGCCCGCTTCGGACAGGTTTTTACCCGCCGGGGAGCCCATCCCGACTGGGGCGGCATTTACTTTTTACCGCGACTTGTCGGCTATGCCAAGGCGGCCGAACTCATTTTTGCCGGAGAGGTCATTGATGCTGAAGAGGCCATGAGACTGGGAATGGTAAATAGACTCGTGTCCCATGAGAACCTCATGCCGGTTACGTATGATCTTGCTGGAAAAATGGCAAAAAACGCGCCCATTCCGATTGCGTTTGCAAAAAGAGGCCTCCAGAATTTTTTTAAAATGGATTTGCCCCAAGCGCTTGACTTTGAATCATACGTTTTGGATGTTTGTCTGAAGAGTAATGACTTCATGGAAGGATTTAATGCCTTTCTGGAAAAAAGAGAACCGGCTTTTCAAGGAAAATAGAGTAACGATATGACCATAGACTGGAAGTATTTAACAGGGGAGATGCGAAACGGGTCCGTTCGTGCCCTGGCCAAGCTTATAACTTTAGTGGAAAATCGTGAACCGGGGTGGCTTGAAGCCATGAAGACCATCTACCCGGATACCGGCCATGCTCAAATCATCGGAATTACAGGATCTCCCGGTGCCGGAAAAAGTACGCTTACGGACCGCCTGGCCCGCATAATGGCCGACAAATCAAAAAGAGTGGGCATTATTGCCGTTGACCCGTCCAGCCCTTTTTCAGGGGGCGCTCTGCTTGGGGATCGCTTGCGGATGAAGGAAGTGACCGCCAGCAACGATATTTTTTTTCGTTCCATGGCTACCCGGGGTGCTCTTGGCGGGTTGAATGTGGCGGCAAGGGATGTGGTTAAAATTATGGATGCCTTCGGCATGGATATGATACTCATTGAAACCGTGGGTGTCGGGCAGGATGAGGTGGAAGTGGTAAAAACAGCCGATATGGTCGCGGTTGTCTGTGTACCCGGAATGGGCGATGGTATCCAGGCAATCAAGGCCGGAATAATGGAAATAGCTGACATTTTTATTATTAACAAAGCCGACAGGGAAGGCGCAGATCAAGCGGTGGCTGATATCCACGCGATGCTGGATCTTAGCGCGGATGATCGCCCCAAAATTATTCCTGTTGAAAAAACGGTTGCCACAACGGGCGAAGGCGTACAGAAAGTTGCCGATATGTTGACTCACGGTCTTGAATCAAGCGATATGAAGTCTTTCCGGCAGGAGCAAAAAATTAAAGAAGAAATTTTTGGGCTTCTGGAGAAAGAAATCGCCCGACATCTGAAAAGTGATTGGTCCCATAACGACAAATTGGATAACGCTGTCCAGCAGATCCTTGCACGGGAGTTGGATCCATATACAGTCGTCCAGAAAATGCTTGGTCGTATTATATAGCCCTACCTTTATGTATAGCGCCTTAAATTGTTACGCACAATTTCTTCAGAAAAAATCTGATTCCATGAAAGATCTTTATGTTCAATGGCTGCTAAGTATGAAAAAATCCGGCAAACCATTTGCCTTATGGTGTACTTCTTCAGGATCGGATGAAGTGGCGTTTTTTGAACAAATCGAAGCGAGTCGTATCCCGGTCTTTCGGTCATCGGAAAGAGCCGTAAAAGCGCTTTCGGCAATGAATCGATACCGGCTGAAAATTTCCCGGGGGGATTGAACTGTGAACACGAAAGCAAGCATGCTAATAGAAAATCAGAAATGACGAAAATTCCAGTTTGGCATCATCCCGGGCGCCACTGTGCCAGTACCGGCTTATGTAATCTGGCCAATCATCATGGCATCGCATGGAGTGAATCGATCTGTTTCGGGTTAGGCGCCGGCCTGGGGGTCTGGTATATCGGCTTTTCCGGAATATCTCCAAGCCGTATGGTACACGTTCGAAGTCTTGATATTGAAGCAAGGTTTTTTGATCGGATCGGGCAGCCCTTCGCGTGGGAACAATTCAAAACCCCTGAAGAGAGCGAACAGGTTTTATGCGCAAGGCTGGATTCGGGGGTGCCTGTCATTCTCCAGACAGATATATATCATCTTCCCTATTATAAATCCAATACCCATTATCCGGGCCATGTGATTACCGTCTGGGGATACGACCGGAGTAAAAAAGTGTTTTTGGTGACAGATACAGAACGTGAAGCTGTATTGCAGGTGCCGTTTGAAAAAATGCGAAAGGCCCGCTTTTCTGCTGACGGCCTTTTTAATATTCAGGGGAATCTATTTGCGCCGCAAAGATTGTCTGCGCCTGAAAGTATGCCTGATATTATTCTTCAGGCTATAAGGGAAAACAGTAGGGTTATAATTGAAGGCTATGATGAATTAAGCGAACTGGATGATATTGCAGGAGGACTCGGTGCCTTTGAAAAATGGGAGGAAGAAATCCGCAACTGGAAGGATCTCAAAGATTGGCGCTGGGCCGCCCGGTTTACATACCAAACAACCGAAAGACGGGGAACCGGAGGCGGCGCCTTCAGGTTGATGTATGCCGATTTTCTCAATAAGGCGGCTGACTATATTCCTGAAATTTCAACACAGGGTCTACCACAACAGATGCGCGAGGTCGGTTTGGCATGGCGTGAGCTGTCAATGGCTTTGAAAAAGACGTCAGACAGATCGGTGCCGGATTTCACAGAAGCTTATGACAGCCTGCAAAGAGTGAAACACCTTGAGTCTGCCTATCACAAAAAGGTAATGGCCCTGTTTAAAGGCTCTAACG
>JAERRP010000751.1 GCA_016735415.1 Desulfobacterales bacterium
ACAAACCCTTGGGCAAAGCCGCTCAGGTACTGCATGCGCTCCAAAGGGGTTGTGGGGGAAAAGATCAGCACCGGGGATAATTCATGGTCGGCCATGGCCTTCAGATATTCTTGTCCCTCTTCAGGCGGCAGATCGGGAATGATGGCGCCTTTGAGTCCTGTTTTCGCCATGCGTGAAACAAAAGCGTCCACGCCGTATTTAAACAGGATATTGTAGTAGGTCATGATGAGAAACGGTATGCCAAACCGACGGGTTGCCTCGGCGGCGAATGCCAGGCATTTTTCCACGGTGGCCCCCCGTTCCAGGGCCTTCTGGTTGGCACGCAGGATCACGGGCCCGTCCGCGATGGGTTCGGAAAAAGGAATCTGCAATTCCATCAGATCCACCCCCGCATGCACCATGGTTTCAACCAGGTTCATGGACGCTTCAAAAGAGGGATATCCCACCACTATGTGCGTCATCAACAGAATCTTTTTGTTCTTCAATTGGTTTCTCAAGTAGTTCTCAAGCACGGTAGCCCTCCGCTTTTTTCCGTATGAATGCCTTCCAGCCGGGATCATCAAAGGCATCGGCAATGGTAAAAATATCCTTATCCCCCCGGCCGGATTGATTGATTAAAATGACGTCGTCCTTTGACAGCGAAGGCGCTTCCTTGAAGGCCTGGGCAAAGGCGTGGGCCGATTCAAGGGCCGGAATCAGGCCTTCCATTCTCATGGTAAGTGATAGTGCGTCGATGACTTCTTTGTCGGTGGTGGCTTCAAAGCGGACCCGGCCCTTTTCACCCAGCGATGCCAGGATCGGAGAAACCCCGATATAGTCCAGACCGGCCGCCACGCTGTGCGTTTCTCTCATCTGGCCGTCCTCGTTCTGAAGGAAGTAGGTTTTGTACCCCTGGGCCACGCCCGGGCTGCCGTCTTCAGATGCCAGTCGGGCCGCGTGCTTTCCGGTGTGAAGTCCTCTGCCGGCGGCTTCAGCACCCACCAGTTCCACTTCGTCATCCAGGAAACCGCTGAATATCCCCAGCGCATTGGACCCACCGCCCACACAGGCGTAAACCCGAGATGGGAGTTTCCCCGTCTGTGCCAGAATCTGTTTGCGTGCTTCCCGGCCGATAATGGACTGAAAATAGGACACCATTTCCGGGTAGGGGTGGGGTCCGCATGCCGTGCCCAGCACATAGTGGGTATCGTCCATGTTGGCGACCCAATCCCTGAAGGCTTCGTTGATGGCATCCTTGAGGATTCGGGACCCATCCGTTACCGGGACCACTTTTGCCCCGAGGCGTTCCATCCAGAACACATTGGGCCGCTGCCGCTCTACATCCGTCTCTCCCATGTAGATGGTGCATTTCAGTCCGTATTTAGCGGCCATGGTGGCGGTGGCCACGCCGTGCTGGCCCGCGCCCGTCTCGGCGATTACCCGGGACTTTCCCATCCGTTTCACCAGGAGTCCCTGCCCCATGACATTATTGGCCTTGTGGGCGCCGGTATGGTTGAGGTCTTCTCGCTTGATATAGATTTTCGCCCCGCCGAAATGATCGGTCAGATTGTCGGCAAAGGTGATGGGTGTGGGCCGGCAGGAATAGGTGCTCATGATATGCTCATATTCCTTCCAGAATGAGGGGTCCGACTTTGCGCTTTCAAAGGCCGCAACCAGTTCCTCGAATGTTGAAACCAGAATTTCAGGGATAAATGCTCCCCCGAAGGATCCGTAATAGCCCCGATGGTCCATTGTGTTTATGCCTCCCGTGGTTATGGTAGGGGCACGGTGCGTCGTGCCCCTACTGTTTCCATGAAGATTCGCATCTTCCCATGATCTTTTATGCCCGGCCTTTCCTCGACGCCGCTGCTGATATCGATGGCAAAGGGATTCACCCGCTTCAGGGCTTCCTGAATGTTTTCGGGTCCCAGCCCGCCGGACAGTACCATGGGGATGCCTGTTTCCTTGCTTTTGACCGCCAGGCGCCAGTCAAAGGTTTTCCCTGTGCCGCCGCTTAAGCCTTTTTGATAGGCATCCAGAAGGATAGCCCTCACATGGCCTTTATAGTCCGCAATTTCTGAAAGGGATTTTTCTCCCTGAACGCGAAAGGCTTTGATGACCCGGGGGGCCAGCCCGGAACACGCTGAAACGGATTCGTTTCCATGGAGTTGAAGCAGATCCAGTCCGCAGAAGTCCATAATCTCCTGAATTTTTGCCGGCTGTTCGTTCACGAAAACACCCACGGTTTTAACAAAGGGTGAGATTCTCCGGGTGATGTCCCTTGCTTTTTGAGGGGTGATTTTCCTGGGACTTTCCGCAAAAATGAATCCCAGAGCATCCGCGCCCAATTCAACTGCCTTCTCGGCATCCGCCATACGGGTAATGCCGCAGATTTTGATCCGTACCACTGTTTTCGCCTCTCTTTTTGAATGTTTCTACAACAATTCTTTTCCGGCTTTTACCAACTCCGCCGCCTTCCGACCCGGATCATCCGCCCCCATGAGTGCCGAACCCACCAGCACCGCCTGAATGTTTAAGCCATTTAATGCTTGAATGTCTCTGCCGGAACGAGTACCGCTTTCACCGATCACCACCCTGTCCGGGGGGATGAGTGACGCCAGTTCAAGGGCGGTGTTGGTGTTGATCTCAAAGGTGTCCAGATCACGGTTGTTGATGCCGATAATCCGAGCATCGCATTTCAGTGCTTTATCAAGGTCCATTTTATCGTGGATTTCAGTAAGTGCCTCTATTCCGTATTCCCGTGAGGCATCCAGCAGGCGCTTCAATTGTTCCACGGATAATATCCGGGCAATGAGCAGCACCGCATCGGCGCCGAACCGCGCGGATTCGGTTATCTGAATTTCATCAATAATAAAATCCTTTCGAAGAATCGGCAGGGAAACAGCCTGCTTAAGCAGGGCCAGGTTTTTGAGATCCCCTTTGAAAAATTTCCTGTCCGTCAGCAGGGAGATGGCGGCGGCGCCGGCTTTCTCATAAGCGCGCCCGATGATCAGAGGATCGGAATATTTACGAATGATGCCTGCCGAGGGCGATCCGAATTTGATCTCAGCAATCAGACCAATCCCGGCATTTGACGTCAGGGCCTTCTCGAAATCCCGGATGCCGCTTGAAACGTGGTCCTCGGGCAATGCAAGTCGTCCCTTTTTCAGACGTTCCACTTCGTTGTTTTTTTCTTCCAGGATTTCAACCAGCTTGGCATGCATTATAGTTCCTTTCGTACAAAGTCGGTGCATCCTCGGGTGAAATCCACCAGGGCGTCCAGCTTTTCCCTGGCTTTGCCTGAATCAATCACCTCTTCCGCCCGTTTGATGCCTTCAGCAAAATGCGCGTCCAGTCCGGAAGCCACATAGGCGGCGGCGGCATTGAGCAGGACCATTTCCCGTTTGGGGCCTTTTTCACCATCAAGGATCTGACGGATGATTTCCGCATTTCGTTTGGCGTTGCCTCCCTGTATGTCTTCAGGGGCGGCGCGTTTAAAACCGTAGGTCTCCGGTTCCAAATGAAAGGTTTTGAGTTCGCCGTTTTTGAGGTGGGTTATTTTTGTTTTGCCGCAAATGCTGATTTCGTCGTAAGTGCCCTCGCCACACACCACAAAGGCCTCCCGGGCTCCCAGGTTGCCCAGTACTCGGGCCATCATTTCCGTCAGGTCAAGGGCGTAGACTCCCAGAACCTGTACATTGGCGCCCGCCGGATTGGTCAACGGCCCCAGGAGGTTGAAAAGGGTTCTGATCCCCATTTCACGCCGTGGTTTGGCGGCGTATTTCATGGCCCCGTGAAAACTCGGGGCGTAGAGAAATCCGATGCCCACTTCTTCCACGCATCGCTCCACATCCGCGTGGTTGATTTCTAGGTTGACGCCCAGATTTTCCAGCACATCCGCGCTGCCGCAAAGGCTGGATACCGCGCGATTGCCGTGTTTGGCCACCCGCAGCCCGGCCCCGGCCGCCACGAAAGCGGTGGTGGTGGAGACATTGAAAGTCCGGGTGCCGTCCCCGCCGGTGCCTACAATGTCCAGAAGGGTTTCATCTTCCGCATTGATCTCGTCCCGATCAATGCTGACCAGGTGGTTGTTGACATTGATTTTTTCGGCTTTTTCGCGCATGACCCTGGCCGCCCCCGTGATTTCCGCCACGGTTTCGCCTTTCATTCTGAGGGCCGTCAGAAATGATCCGATCTGTGAAGGGGTTGCCTGTCCGGTCATAATTTCATTCATGGCGGAAACCATCTCTTCTTCTATCAGATCCTGCCCATCAACCACTTTAGCGATTGCCTGTTTAATCATTGGGTACCCTCCTTAAAAAATTTTTCATCATATCCATCCCGGCATCGGTCAAAATCGATTCCGGATGGAATTGCACC
>JAERRP010000290.1 GCA_016735415.1 Desulfobacterales bacterium
AAGAAAGGATTGGCCGCATAGGTTCGGGGTTGCGTCGTCAAGGGCGCAATCATGAGGTAGCTTTCCAGTGTGGGGATATCGATACCCTCAGGGATAGCCGTGGTCGCATCTTTCCACTTATTCCAAAATTTGGTGAAGCGCTGCACCCAGTTATCGTAACCCGCCGCTTTAGCTTCCTCGTCCGCCTTGGGGTTGTAGTCTATATGCATCGGCGCCAAATAATGCTTGGCTTCGAAAATCACAAAGTATGATCCATTACCCGCGTTATAATTTAAGAATGCCGGAAAAGGTTTATCGAAAATCAACTTGACCGTGGTTTCATCAATTTTTTCGGCGCGCATGCCAATATCCCAAGGTGCCGGCGTCGCTGAATGGATCTCTTTATTGTTGACGATATCATTGGCCCAGAAGGTCACGTCATCAGCGGTAAAGGGGGCGCCGTCCGACCATTTGTGCCCTTTACGCAAACTAAATGTGATCTCCGTATAATCGGCGTTCCATTTCCATGCTTTGGCGACATTGGGTACGATGGTGTGGCCATCATCGCTAATTCGAACCATATTATTTTGACGCCAGGAAAGGATCTCCGATGTTCCCGACTCGTACTTTCGAGCAAGACCACGCAAAGTTCCGCCGTATTTTCCGATTTCATCATAGGGCATCACCACAAGGGGTTCTTCCGGCAGCCGCTTTTCCACCGCCGGCAGTTCGCCTTTCTTTATTTTTTCGGCAAACATCGGATTCTCTTTGAATGCAAGTTTTTTACCTATCTGCTTTTCATATTCCGCCAGCTCAAGTTGCTGGCGAAACTCAGTCTTAATGCCTTTGGGATCGGTAATGGTAGGCCACAGTCCTGCCGTCGCCACAGAGCTGATTAGCAAAGATAAAATAAAAACCGTGCACATAACAAAAACAACATTTTTTATGGAATTATTTTCCCGTTCTTTCATTTCCATTCAACCCCTTCCTTTTCCTTTTTATAAATTTAAAATTGAATAAAATTGCGCCTTGTAACAATTTTTTGGGACTTAAGAGTCTTGTCTTTCGATTTTCATTTTCTCATGACTTTTCTCCTTTTGCTGTAAATTTAAAGCCAAAAAGTAGTCTGTGTTAAAGACAATGCGGCGATGATAAAAAAAATGAATCTGTTGTTATAAATTGCAATGAACAAGGGGGCGATTGTTTGATTCAGAGTGAAGGAGTCCAAGCTGAATCGTTTCAAAAACGCTCATTTCGAATATTTCATTTATCGCTCGTCCCTGCCAGGTATGGTGTACAGGGATATCCATTAAACCGGCAAGCGTCGGTGCTGTATCAATAATATTTACCTTGTCTGTAATTATGTGTTTTTGTCTAACTCCAGGACCAAGGACAATCCATGGGATATTCATTACCTCCGGCGTATTTTCCAAATGATGATTCTTGATGCCGCCATGATCACTGTGCAGGATGATACTGTAACAGTCAGACAGGTTTGCTCTTTCCAGCTCATTTAAGATGATGCCAAGCGCTGTATCCGCCGTCTCGATTGCGTCAAGGTACTCCTTTGACATGAACCCTGACCTGTGTCCGGCAATATCGGTTCCTTCGAAATAAATAAAACAGAAGTCGGGACAGTGTGAGTTCAAGTAGCCGGCGGCAGCCTGTGCCACCTCAATATCGCGGTTTTCAACAGAGCCACTGTTTATGAAGTGTGAGTAGTCGAGGGAACCGGGCACTGAAAGATTTCTAAAGTACTCCCAGGAGTAAAAAACTGCTGTCTTTTTGCCGAAATCTTTTGCCACATCTATGATACTTCTTGCTGTGGACGACGGTTGCGGAGAACCGGGATTGGTAAGCACATTATGCGCTATCGGCGGCAGAGATGTGAAGATGCTGAAATGGGCAGGCAGGGTAATAGAGGGGGTCACGGTCCGGGCGTTCAAGGTGTGCGCGCCGTTATCGATCATATGGTCAATGTTTGGCGTTCTTGCCTGCACCAACCCGTCTGAACGACATCCATCAATAATCACCAGAATGGTTTTCATCAATCTCTCTCCGTACTTTTGAAAAAGTTTTGAAAATATTTTATCCTGGTTATCCACAAAACTAAAGTGACATCACTTCAGTTTTGTGGATAACTAATTATTATTAAATCCCATCAATATTTGGTTTTTATGAGCCGAGGATTAATTTATTGTAAAATCAAAAAAAGCCTACGCTGGAAGTGTGCGGTAGTGATTCACTACGGTGAACTACTATCAGGGAGAAGAGAACGTAAAGGCCAAGTGGCCCGAGGAAATACTGCGAAAACCATCAGGCGGATGACAACAGGCATTTGGAGGATTCAAGCGGTCGAGGGTTCAAGAATTCAAGGTACATGCGCACAATGAAATCGAGGGTATTCAGTTAACCATAGAAAACCTGGGCCTTGGGAAGCTCAACACGGTGTTCTCAGAAGCGACACAACCCCTTACCAGATTCTACTCCTTCCAAAATAGTAACCAAACATTTGTTCAGTATCTTGTTTTTATAAAACAATGACCGTTAAAAATCCAACCATTTTTTTAATGCGAAAAGGAGATCAACTGCCATGTTATCCATCAAAAAGTTGCTTCAAACATTCATCCTTCTGCCCATCATCGGGCTGGCAACCGGTCCGGCCATGGGGGCAAATTTCTCTTTGGTTATACTGAACGTTGATCCACTGGCCCAGAACCATTTCGTCGGCGATGAATTTTCTGTTGGTCTGATGGTTTCCGGATTGGAATTTGAAGACATAGGGGCCTTTGACATGGACCTCAGTTACGACGACTCCATCCTTTCCTTCAACAACTATAACATGAGCGATGAACTGGGTGCGGTAGGGCTTGACGCACTTGATATTAGCTGGGGTGATTCCGGCGGTGGGCTGATTTATCTTTCTGAGCTTTCTCTTCTATCTGATCTGAGTTTTCAGTCCGATGAGTTCTCTCTGGCTACGTTGAGCTTTACCGGTATGGATGTGGGCATATCGGAGTTGTCCATATCCAACTATACACTTGGCGATGTTGTTGGCGATCCGCTTGGCGTTTTGGCCGCCATCCCTGGCTTCGTCCAGATTAACCCGGTTCCCATCCCTGCCACTGCATTATTGCTGGGTTCCGGCATAATCGGTATGGTCGGCCTTCGCAGGCGAAGCCGACCATAGTTCCGTACTTGCAAATGAACTGGCCTATCATCCGGATGAGATCAGCAAACACTTCTGATCTGGAACTGGCCGGGGACCATGATGACCCCAGCCGTGCCCAGACCATTGGTCTCCGTTTTTCAAATGTGGATGTTCCTCATGGGTCGCAAATAGTGGCGGCTTACATCCAGTTTGCCTGCGATGAGCCGGACAAGACCGCCGTCCGTTTAATGTCACCATCTCCGGTGAAGCAACTGACGATGCCGCGTCCTATGAGAACATCACCTCTAATATTTCATCCCGCTCCCGGCCCTCGACAGCGTTGATATGAGCGGACATTCCGGATTGGACGGTGGAACACGAGGCCGGCGAGAATCAGCAGACCTCGGACCTTGCCGTTGTGGTTCAAGAGATCATCGACCGTCCCGGCTGGGCTGTGTAAGGTGTCTATTTCTAACCGGCAAGAAACGATAATCTAATAGAACATCGCTATGGAAATCCGAAGTTGGTTTCTCACCCCCATCGAATAGCCCGAGAGGAGTATTTATGCAGACTTTTCAAAGGAGATACCAATTAGTATGGGTGGCCTTTATGGCCGTCTTTTTATCAACGGTGGCCATGGCCCAGGCGGCCGGCGACAAATACCGCCTGGTGTGGACCGACGATCCGGCTACGACAATGACCATCGGCTGGTGCCAGACGTCCGGCAACGCCATCGGTGTCAAGTACGGGACCGGTTCGACACTGACGACGGCATCGACTGAAACGGCCATCACAACCCGAACCTATGACAACACCCGACACCCGGAAGGCGTACCCCTGGTCAGCGAATTCGTCACCCTTACCGGTCTGACGCCGGACACAATCTACTATTTTTGCACGGTCGATTCCGAGGGCGACAACACCATCTACCGGTTCAAGACCGCCCCGGATGCGCCGGCTCCCTTCACCTTCATTTCCGGCGGCGATTCACGCACCAATCAGGAGCCCCGCCAGTGGTGCAACCAGC
>JAERRP010000503.1 GCA_016735415.1 Desulfobacterales bacterium
GGTGTTACCGAAGAAAGGGGCGTGTGGTCTGAGCGATGTCAGGGGTGCGGCAGCTGCATGCTGGCCAAAACCGCGGGTATCTGCCCGGTTTCCCGTTGCGCCAAGCGGCTTTTCAACGGGCCCTGCGGCGGATCCACCAACGGACATTGTGAAATCGACAAGGATGTGATCTGCGGCTGGCAGCTCATTGTGGCCCGGTTAAAAAAGCTGGATAAACTGGACGACTATGAGATCCTCATGCCCATCAAGGATTGGTCCACGGAGCGGGCCGGCGGTCCCAGAAAAGTGGTGAGGGAGGACGTAATGCAATGAAAACAAAAACCCCCAGCAAACTGGAAAAGATTCTGGCTGCCGGGCACCTGGCGGTGACGTCGGAATGTGGTCCGCCGAGAGGAAGTGACCCGGAGACCATAACCCAAAAGGCCGAAATGATCAAGGATCATGTGGATGCCGTCAACATCACGGACAACCAGACCAGTGTCACCCGTCTGTGCAGTCTGGCCTCCTGCATTCACCTCAAACTCATGGGCGTGGAACCGATCCTGCAGATGGTGGTGAGGGACCGGAATCGAATCGCCCTTCAGAGCGATATCCTGGGTGCTGCATCTTTTGACATCCATAACATTCTGTGCCTTTCAGGGGATCATCAACAATTTGGAGACTCCGCTCAGGGACAAAATGTCTTTGATATCGACTCCATGCAGCTGATCCAAACAGTGCGGCATATGCGGGACGAAGGCAAATTCCTGGGCGGTGACGACATCAAAAGACCGCCCAACATGTTTGTGGGTGCGGCCGCCAACCCCTTTGCGGATCCTTTTGAAATCCGAACTCCCAGGCTGGCCAAAAAAATCGCGGCCGGCGTCGAGTTTATTCAAACCCAATGCATCTATAACCTGGAGAAGTTCGAGCTGTGGATGCAACAGGCCCGTGATCGCGGCCTCCACGAAAAGGCCTATATTATGGCGGGGGTAACCCCTTTCAAATCCGCAGGGATGGCCAAATACATGAAAAACCGGGTCCCGGGGATGGATGTCCCCGATGAGGTGGTCAAACGGATGGCCGGCGTCCCCAAGGAGAAACAGGCGGAAGAGGGGATCAACATCTGCGTTGAAACCATAGAGCGGTTAAAGGAATGTAAAGGGGTCAGCGGGTTTCACATCATGGCCATTGAATGGGAAGAAAAGGTGCCGGGAATTGTTGAGCGAAGCGGACTTTATCCCAGGCCTGAAGTGTAGAACAAGGACACACGCGCTGATGCCGGCTTTTTCCGGAATATGCTTGCAACAGCCGATAATATATACTAATGACTGGTGAAAGGAGGTTTTGTTATGGATAAAAAATATGTTCTGGTGGTGGATGATGATCCTGATCTGGTGGAAACCGTTGCCATGATGCTGGAAAGCAAAGGATGCGAGGTGGGAAGAGCCTATGACGGCGTGGAAGGGGAAGCGTCCATAAAAGAAAGACGTCCGGACCTGGTTGTGCTCGATGTGATGATGCCCCGGAAAGACGGGTATGTGCTTTGTGCCGAAATGAAGGCAGACCCGAAACGGGCGGATATCCCGGTGGTTCTCCTGACCGCTGTGGGAGAAGCGGTTCCGACCACCACCTACACCCATGCCGACGGCATGTCCACGGAGGCGGATGATTATATCGCCAAACCCATCGATACGGAAGGGTTGTGGGGGGTCGTCAGCAATCTGCTCTAAAAAATCGTTCCGGGTTCAAAGTTCCGGGTCAAGAGACCTTCCGACCTTTGAACCCCGAACCTTTCCCTGAACTTTCATGTCTGATCCGGAAAAGCTAGGTGGATTCAAAATTTTAAAGGAGGCGGTGCTCCTCTCACCCGCTCCTTTTGGGACTGACAGGCGCCTGCCTGTGTCATTATTCCGTATCCTGGCGGAACATGAAATTAATCTCCCTTATGTCACCTGTGTTCTGGAAAAACCGGGAAGATGGCAGATCGACACGGCTGTTGATTTCAAAGACGCACGGACAGCCGGCCGACTTCTATCTGAAATCCTCGGTAAACGTCCCGCACGACAATCAAACGCAGCGATCCTTTCCATATTCCCCCACCGGAAAAAGCCCGCCATCACCGGCGCCGTCTTTGAGGCTTTCGTCCGTGAAGGCATCCATCCGAAGGCCGTGGCCCATTCCCCTTCAGCCATCTCGGTGGTTCTGGAAGAGCAGCACCTGTTACAAGCCAGCAGCGCCCTTTTCGGCCCGTTCGCTTTTGGCGCTTACCGAACACCGGCAGACTGGAAACTGGCCCAGAAAGGAAAGGAAAAGCTTTTCAAAGAAGTGGTCGCAAGCTACCAGGAAAAACCCCCGAAAATTTCCGGTCTGGAGTACC
>JAERRP010000396.1 GCA_016735415.1 Desulfobacterales bacterium
CCTGGGCGGCCTGAGTGTGGGGGAGCCCGCCGAAGTCATGCTGGCCGTGGCCGCAAAGGCCCTGCCGCTGCTGCCCGACGATCGTCCGCGCTACGTCATGGGGGTCGGAACACCTGAAAACCTGGTGGAGCTCGTGGCCCGGGGGGCCGATATGTTCGACTGCGTGCTGCCGACCCGCAATGCCCGCAATGGCCAGCTGATCACCGCCCGCGGAACCTTTAACATCAGCAACGCCCGTTTCCGGGAAGATGTCCGGCCGGCCGATCCCGACTGTGAATGCTATACCTGCCGCCATTTTTCGCGGGCCTACCTGCGTCATCTCTACATGGCCCGGGAACTTTTGGCTTACCGCTTGAATTCCATCCACAATATCTATTATTATACTCACCTCATGGCGGGGATGCGGCAGGCCATCAGGGAAGACGCGTTCGATGCTTTCCGCCGGGACTTCTATCGTGGCCGGCGGGCGCCGGCCGATTGACCCGGACCCTGGCGATCGACCCGGCCATGGCGGTTTCCCGGCGGTTCTAAGCGCAAGGAGAAAAAGACCATGCAAGAACAAGTCAAAGCGGTTCTCGACAAAATCCGGCCAGCCCTTCAAGCCGATGGCGGCGACGTCGAGCTGGTGGCGATTGAGGCGGGGGTGATCAAGGTGCGTCTCAAAGGTGCCTGTGCCGGCTGCCCCATGAGCCAGATGACCCTCAAAAACGGGATTGAAAAGCTGCTCAAGCGGGAAGTCCCGGGCGTGGTGTCGGTCGAGGGCGTACCATAATCGAAGGGGCCGATCCGATGACGGGTTCAGCGGCGGCTTTCCCTGTGGTTCGCAGGACGAACGCAGATCTTTGCGCTTGCGACGATGGTGCTGGTTGGCCGGCCCGCAAAATGATTGCCTATTTACATCCACAGGACAGGGAATAAAATGACCATTGCCACCAAGATCGAAATGATTCTGCAACGTTCTTCCTGGATTCGCCAAATGTTCGAGGAGGGCGCCCGCCTCAGGGCCGAGCACGGTCCTGACAAGGTGTTCGATTTCAGCCTCGGTAATCCGAACATCACCGCGCCCGAATGCTTTGACAAGGCCCTGGCGGAAACCGCCTGCAGCTGCAGCGGCGATCACGGCTATATGCCCAATCCGGGTTATCCCCACGTGCGCCAGTCGGTAGCAAAATATCTGACCGCCGAGCAGGGTGTGACGGTCACGCAGGAAGAGGTAATCATGACCTGCGGCGCTTCCGGCGCTTTGAATGTGGCTTTCAAAACCCTGCTCGATCCCGGGGACGAAGTGCTGACGCCGGTGCCCTGCTTTGTGGAGTACGGCTTCTACGCCGACAACCACGGCGGTGTTCTGAAGACCGTTCCGACCCGGGCCGATTTCAGCCTCGATCTCGATGCCATTGCCGACGCCATCACGGCCAAAACCAAGGTGGTCCTGATCAATTCGCCCAACAACCCCACCGGTCAGATCTACAGCCGGGAAAGCCTCATAAAACTGGGTGAATTGCTGGCGGCCAATAGCGCCGACCATGAACGTACGATTTACCTGATCTCCGACGAACCCTACCGTAAAATCGTTTTCGACGATCATACCGTTCCGAGCATTTTCGAAGTCTATGCCGACAGCATTCTGGTCACGTCCTATTCCAAGGATATTTCGATTCCGGGGGAGCGGATCGGTTATGCCGCCTTGAATCCGGCCGCCAACTACCATGACGCCGTGATGAACGGCATGGCTCTGGCCAACCGCATCCTGGGATTTGTCAACGCCCCGGCCTTGATGCAGAAAATCGTGGCCTGTCTGCAGGGCACCAGCGTGGACATCGGCCTGTATCAGAAAAAGCGTGACCTGCTCTGCGAGGGGCTGGCCGCGGCCGGGTATGAGTTCGTGACCCCGCCGGGGACTTTTTATCTTTTCCCCAAATCCCCCCTGCCCGATGACGTTGCTTTTGTGCGGGCGCTGCAGGAAGAGCTGATCCTGGTGGTCCCCGGCAGCGGGTTCAACGGACCGGGGTACTTCCGGATCGCCTTCTGCGTGGATGACGATACGATCGTCAACGCGCTGCCGGGTTTCCGACGGGTCATCGAGCGTCTGCGCTGAATCGCGTCGACGACACGCCGTCTGACTAATGAATTATATTCAGCAACAAACTGACACCCAGAGTCTGGTTGACGGTCAGGTGTTAAAAGGGTTTCTAAATATTAAATTTTGTGGCATATGAGTTGCACTGCCATTGGCATCTGCACCGGAAAGCGACCGCCGTAACGAGGCGGCCCTTTCCAGAGTCGATTGCGAAAGGGGGTGAAGGAAGGCCGATCGACCAACCCGTGGAAATCACCATAAGAACCGGATGTCTGCGCTTTCGAAGTCGGGCTTTCAGCGGCGCGTGTGTGTTCCGAAAGTTCTTTTCGATACAGGCTGTTTCCGCGGCCCCCAGGGGAAGATGCAATGGCTGAATAACAACCGATGGGCAACCCGGCAGGGGTCGGTCTGACCAAAGTTGCCGGTTATGGACGGATGCTCTGTGATGCCGCCGCCGGGTACATGATGGCCCATGTTATTTTTCTGCAAGTGTGTGACAAGGACATCCTTCCGGTTGGAAAACCCTGGATCACCAGTGACACCGAGAAGGTTAAGCGCGTTCCCGTCGCGGCCAGGGCAAAATCCTGATTCGTCGTCCATCCGAAGGGATTCCGGGTAAAGGTCCACCACTGGACCTTACAGCGGAACCGAGCCGGTTGCGGCGCGACCGAACGGGTCGTTTTCGGAAAATTGGAGAAGGAACAGAAAGGAAACAGATCCATGACCAATCCTTACGAAGAAGCCTTTGAAAAATCCCTGAAAGACCCGGATGCCTTCTGGGCCGAAGCAGCGGAAGATTGCCACTGGTACAAAAAGTGGGACAAAGTTCTGGACGATTCCAACAAGCCCTTTTATCGCTGGTTCACGGGCGGGATCTGCAATACCTGTTACAATGCACTGGACTTTCACATCGATAACGGCCGCGGCGATCAGGATGCGCTGATTTACGACAGCCCGGTCACCGATACCATCAAGAAATATACTTACAACGAACTGCGCGACGAAGTGGCCCGGTTTGCCGGGGTTCTGGTCAACCAGGGCGTCACCAAAGGCGACCGGGTCATCCTTTATATGCCGATGATACCTGAAGCCGCCATTGCCATGCTGGCCTGTGCCCGCATCGGTGCCATTCACTCGGTGGTCTTCGGTGGATTTGCCGCCAAGGAACTGGCCACCCGCATCGAGGATGCCAAGCCCAAGGTGATGGTGTCGGCCTCCTGCGGGATTGAGGTCAAGAAGGTCATCGCCTACAAGCCGCTTCTGGATGAAGCCATCAGGCTGTCGAGTGCCAAGCCCGAAAAATGCATCATCCTGCAGCGTCCCATGGAACCGGCCACCATGATCGAGGGCCGGGACGTGGACTGGAACGACGCCATGGAGGCGGCTCAGCCCCAGGACTGTGTCCCGTTGGCGGCCACGGATCCCCTGTACATCCTGTACACCTCCGGGACCACAGGCCAGCCCAAGGGCGTGGTGCGGGACAACGGCGGACACATGGTGGCGCTGAAATGGTCCATGAAAGCCATCTACGACGTGGATGCCGGCGATGTTTACTGGGCCGCCAGTGACGTGGGCTGGGTGGTGGGCCACTCCTATATCGTCTATGGTCCGCTGCTCAAGGGCTGCACGACTATCCTGTTCGAAGGCAAACCGGTGGGCACCCCCGATGCGGGTGTTTTCTGGCGGGTCATTTCGCAACACAATGTACGCGCTCTGTTCACGGCGCCGACGGCTTTTCGCGCCATCAAGCGTGAGGACCCCGAGGGCCTGCTGATTAAAAAATACGACCTGTCCGGGTTCAAATACCTGTTTCTGGCCGGTGAACGTTCGGATCCGGATACGATCCAGTGGTCGGAAAGAAACCTGGGCGTACCGGTGATCGATCACTGGTGGCAGACCGAGACGGGCTGGGCCATCTGCGCCAACTGCATGGGGCTGCACCATTTCCCGGTGATTTACGGCTCGCCCACCAAAGCGGCTCCGGGCTGGAATGTCAAAGTGGTGGACGCCGAGAACAATCTGGTGCCGGCCGGCAAGATCGGCGCCCTGGTGGTCAAGCTGCCCCTGCCGCCGGGTACCCTGCCGACCCTTTACCAGGCGGACGAGCGCTACATAGAGGCCTATCTCGAGGAATTTCCGGGTTACTACAAAACGGCGGACGCCGGATATATCGACGAAAACGACTATGTCTACGTCATGGCCCGCACCGACGATATCATCAATGTGACCGGGCACCGCCTGTCCACCGGTGCCATGGAGGAAGTGCTGGCCGATCATCCGGAAGTGGCCGAGTGCGCCGTGCTGGGCGTGGCGGATTCCCTGAAGGGCCAGGTGCCCATCGGCTTCCTGGTGCTGAATGCCGGCGTTACACGTGCCAATGAGGATATCGTCAAGGAAGTCATTCAGATGGTGCGCGATCGGATCGGTCCGGTGGCGGCCTTCAAGACGGCCACCGTGGTCAAGCGTCTGCCCAAGACCCGCTCGGGTAAAATCCTGCGGGGGACCATCCAGAAAATCGCGGACAACACCGAATACAATGTGCCCGCGACCATCGATGACCCCACCATCCTGGGCGAAATCAAGGAAGCGCTCAATACCATCGGCCTGGCCGATTCACGTAAATAACCCGTAGCGGCCGATCCGGCTGTAACCGGGACAGTGAACACGACAATAGCCGACACCGGGTGGCAACATTCGGTGTCAGCTGTTCCGTGGCCGCGTCGGATGCCGGATACGTCTGTCATGAAGGCGTTTTGTCTAGTTAACCGCCGGTTGAATAGCGCGATTAATTACGAGAGGAGGGCGAATGAAAATTCTCAAAATCGATCATCTCGGTATTGCCGTCAACAGCATTGACGAGGGCAAGCGTTTCTGGACCGACGTGCTGGGTCTGGCCTTTGAAGGCACCGAGACGGTGGCGGCCCAAAAGGTGACCACGGCTTTTTTCCCGGTGGGTGAAAGTGAAGTCGAACTGCTGGAATCCACGGCCCCCGACGGCCCGGTGGCCAAATACATCGAAAAGCGCGGGCAGGGCATTCAGCATGTGGCCTTCCGGGTTGAAAATATCGAAGAGGCCCTGGAAGAGCTCAAAGCCAAGGGGATTCGCCTGATCGATGAAAAACCCCGGATGGGGGCCGGGGGTGCTAAAATCGCCTTTCTGCATCCCAAGGCCACCAACGGTGTACTGGTGGAATTGTGCGAACGCGAATAGCATCGTCCGTTGTTGATTCATTGCACCTTTTGCAAAGACAGGGCGGTCAGTCCGGGCTTTACCCCCATTTTTTCTCGTTGACAGGTTGGCGGGAATTTCTTAAGGTTGGAAAGT
>JAERRP010000177.1 GCA_016735415.1 Desulfobacterales bacterium
TGGATGAATATCGCCAGCAGATCAAAAATCAGGCCTTGAGAGTGCGGCTAGTGAACCGCCAGGTCAAATCCAAGATCGTGATTACCGATGATGATATTCGTGCGGCCTATGAAAAAAACAAGACGGAATACGGCGGCGAAACCCTATATCGCCTGCGGCAGATCATTGTCCTGCCCTCTGTCGGGGGGGAGCAGGATCAGCAGAAAATGGAGATGATTCTGTTAAAACTCACCGAGGGGGCCGCCTTTGCCGATCTGGCGCATGAGTATTCCGATGGCCCTATGGCGGAGAACGGCGGTCTTCTGGGAGAATTCAAGCTCGACGATTTGGCAACCCAGATCCAGAGCGCGCTTAAGGGACTCCAAACGGGCGAGCATACCCCGATTATGAAGACGGAGCGCGGATTACAGATTTTCTACATTGATGACATCAAGATCCTCGCCGGTAAAAGTCTGGAGGAAGCGACGCCCGAAATCGAGGACCGATTGTATGACCAAATCGTCAATCGCAAATTCCAGAATTGGCTTTCGGAGCTTCGTGAGCGATCGCACATTAGAATTGTTCGATAGTGCTCATATCTATTGGGCAATCCCGGATTATGGTCCAGACGGGCCCCGAATCAACCGGGAGCGAATTGTCCGAGCGAGGCCCTTATACAAGCAGCGGAGCGGCCATGACGCGTGACCACAAGCTGACCTCATTCGGTCTTTATCTTCAAACGGCTCGACTTGAAAAGAATATTTCGATCGAAGCCCTGTCCGCTGAAATCCGGGTTCGTATCGAAATCCTGAAGCGATTGGAAGCCGAGGATCACGAGCACCTGCCCAATGAGGTCTTCGTCAAAGGTTTTATCCGTACCTATGCGCTGGCGGTGGGTGCCGACGTTGAGGAAGCTCTTGAACGCTATCAAATCAATCGTGCACGGCGCACCGTGCCCCCCGACCAGAAAACGACGCGATCACCGCAACGGAATCGTTTCTGGCTGTTCTTCCTGGGAGCCGTTGGGGCTGTGTTCCTGGTGGCAGGGTTGACGCTCTATCTTTATTCCCGGTTAAATGCACCCCACGATACGCCCGTCGCCATTCCGACAGCACCCGTCGAGAAGCCCTCCGCCGCCCCGTTGAAGCCACCACCGGTTGAGGAAGCGACACCGCCGACGGTGACATCAGCGCCAAACGATGCCAAGCCTTTAAAAGAACAAACCTCAATTAACAAAAAGAAATATCTGCTGGATATCAAAGCGATAGAAGATACCTGGCTGAAAATTATCATCGATGATCAGGACGCCCGGCAGCTGTTCCTTAAATCGGGTGAAGTGAAACAGGTTCAAGCCGCCGCTTTATTCAATCTTCTCATTGGCAATGCCGGCGGGGTCGAGCTGATGCTTAACGGATCTCCGGTGGAAGTGTCCGGCAAAAGCGGCCAGGTCGTAAATATCCAATTACCGTAAAAATGGATGGGACGGTCGGGAAGATCACCGGCGGCGTGGATGCCGGTTTGGCGTTTCCGACAATTGACTGACAGATCGACAAACTAATCCGGTTCGGGCGCGATGTTGAACGGCAGCAACAGAATTCTGGTAGAAAGTGTCAAACGTCTCTTGCGGCGTGGGGCCACTACGAATTTACGGAAAATTATCACCAAAACCCACGCTGCGGATCTTGCCACGGTTATCCGGTCCCTTTCGCTGGACAACCAGCTGCAACTCTATAACATGATCGATGACACGGAGAAGAAAGGTGATCTTTTCAGCGAACTGGATGAAGATACCTTTCTGCCGCTCATCGAGAAAATCGATCTGGATGATATTGTCAATGTGCTTGAACTCATGGCCACCGATGACGTCGCGGATTTGATCGGACGCCTGCCGGAAGAAAAATCGGATGCCATTCTGGAGAAAATGAAACGGGAAGGCTCGGAAGAAATCGAGGGCCTTCTCAAATACGACGATGATACCGCCGGCGGTATCATGGTTACGGATTTTATCGCTTTCCAGCAGGACGTTACCGCCAAGAAGGCCATCGAGCAGATTCAGACCGAGTACCATGATGTGGAGATGCCCTTTTATCTCTATGTTGTGGATGAATACGGAAAACTGGTCGGGGTCAGTTCACTGCGCCAGCTGGTGGTTGTTCCGCCGGAAACGCCGTTGAAGCAATTTATGACGACGGATGTGTTTACCGTCGGGACCGATATCGACCAGGAGGAAGTCGCCAAACTCGTGGCCCGCTATGACATTCTGGCCGTTCCGGTGGTCGATGAAACCAATCGGATCGTGGGTATTGTGACGGTGGACGATGTCATCGATATCTTCCGTCAGGAAGCCACCGAAGACATGCTCAAAATGGCCGGCGTGGGGGATGAATATGTTGAAACCCAGACGGTGATGCGCAGTACCAAAACACGCCTGCCCTGGTTGCTGGCAAGCTGCATGGGCGGGATTTTTGCTTTTTTCGTCATCGGTAAATTCGAGGGGGCCCTGAATCGCTATGCCTATTTGGCGGCCTTTATCCCGGTCATTATGGGCATGGGCGGTAACATCGGAACCCAGTCGTCCACCATTGTGGTGCGGGGGCTGGCGACCGGACGGATCAATACGCGTGATTTCTGGGCGATTATCTCCAAAGAATTAGCCATCGGAGTGATTCTGGGTTTGTTCTATGCCCTTTTGATCGGGGCGGTGGCCCAATTGAGCTACAGTGTTATTTCGTTGGCCCTGGCGGTCGGGCTGGCCGTCATATGCTCCATGACAGTGGCCGCGCTGGTCGGTTCCTGCGTCCCCTTGCTGATGGCCCGTATCAATATCGATCCGGCCGTGGCGACCGGACCGTTTGTGACCACCGCAGTTGATATCATCAGCGTTTATTTTTATTTCGTGATAGCGACGACCCTCCTCGGTATTTGATGCATGCCTACTCTGAAGACGTCTGCAATTTTGCTTCGACGCGTCGATTTCGGTGATTACGATTTGATTCTGACGCTGTTATCTCAAGATTTCGGCAAAATCAGCGTTATCGCCAAACATGCCAAAAAGAGCCGCAAACGATTTGCCGGTGTTCTGGAGCTTTTCTCCATTCTGGACATCCTATGCCATACGCGACGGCAGAAAGGGCTGGACGTACTCCAGGAAGCTCATCTCGTTAAGCCCTCCG
>JAERRP010000780.1 GCA_016735415.1 Desulfobacterales bacterium
GCAACCGGCCTTCACCATCGCCGCTCCGAAAATCTGGGAAACAAGGAAAAGCCCAAGCGTGTTGACTTCCAAAACCCTGCGGTTGATTTCCAGAGGAATATCTTCCAGTCGATAGCCACCGCCGGACGGGTTGGGCGGCTGGTCGATGCCGGCATTGTTGACCAGGATGGAGGCTGTACCGAAAATCTCCTGGCAATGGGTACAGGCCCTCTCGAGTTCTTCGCGTTTTGTGACGTCCGCCCTTGCCAACCCGATCTGCTCGGGGCCATATTGCTTCTGCAGCGCCTGAAAAGCTTCTCCAGGTTTTTGATCCGGATGATCGATCCCCATGACACGGGCGCCGGCATCAAGCAGTGTCCTGGTCCAGATCGGTCCAAGTTTGCCCAAAACGCCGGTGACAACGGCGACCTCATGATCCAGGCGGAAATATTCGCTCAAGATGCCGCTCCCGCCGCTTGCTGCGCCCCATTCAGAACTTCGAAGGAGATGTCTTCGTCAACCGCTATCGGTTTCACCGTCAGGCGACCGATAACTTTATCGATTTCGTAGGGCGGCAGTCCATCGCCGGGGCATTTAATGGCCAGATCTTCCATCTGGATGGAATGGCCCTGCGGCAAATCACGGGCCGCCACGATTTTCTTTCCCATCTTGATCATCGGATTGACTTCGCTCTCGTACACGCGCTTGACGCCATCACCCATGGCCACCCGTGCACGTTGGAGATCGCGAACCATTTTGCGGAACCCGATCGGTTCCAGAGAGAAGGCATGGTCGGTTCCCTTCCAGGTGTGGTTCAACGTAAAATGCTTTTCGACCACCCGGGCACCAAGCATATAAGCGGCCAGCGCCATAGCGATGCCGTTGTCATGGGAAGACAATCCCACCACGGCGTCCGGGAATCGTTCCCTGTAAGTGGGAATGACCCGCAGGTTGAGTTCTTCGAAAGCGGCCGGATAGCCGGCGGCGCACTGCAGAATACAAAGCTGCGGATTGATGGGCATGATCGCGTCGTAGGCCCGGCGAACGTCGTCCATGGTACCGCCGCCCGTGCTGAGGATCATGGGTTTTTGAAATTGGGCCAGATGGGTCAGTAAAGGAATATTTTTCAAGTCACCGGAAGCAACTTTAAAGGCCGGCATGTCCATTTTGGCCAGAAAATCCGCACTCGAAAAATCAAAAGCGGTCGCGAACATGGTTAACCCCAGCTCCTGGGCGTAAGCCTTCAACTCTATGTATTGGGGCCATTCAAATTCCAGAAATTCGCGATGCTGGCCATAGGTCTTACCATAGCTGTTCGGATTTTCGTAAGACTTGGCATAGGCCGCGGCGGTGTACAACTTGCGGTTATCGCGTTTCTGGAGTTTAACGGCATCGGCCCCGCTTTCCTTGGCGACCTTGAACATCTCCCTGGCCGTTCCCAATTTACCCTGGTGGTTGTGACCGATCTCGGCAATTACATAGCAATCACTGCTGTCTTCGATGGCCTTTCCTTCTATTGTGAGTTTTCGCATGTGTCTCTTCTCCCTTATTAGAAATACGCTATCAAGTGATGCGGTAATGAGTTGTCGGTCTTTACCCGTTTCACTTAAAAATATTCCTTAATGTTATTCGTCAGACCAAGCCTTTCCAACCATCCATGACAGGCGCTCTTACACCGGTGTCGACTAAAAGAGATCGGATCGGACACTTCCGGGCCTTAAAACAGTCTTATTACATCATCCATGGGCGGACTTCAAATCCCCATTCACCACAGGACCATTTGGAGGTTCATCACCCTCCCCCTCCGGCAAACAATCTTTCGTTTTCAGCAGGATTGCGGCACCATCTTCCAAGCGGTAGGCAATTCCCGCCGCCTCCAGCATGGCGCTCTGGTGCGATATGGAAAGAATGGTGACGTCTCCTGCCAGCTTAAGCAAGGTGCTGCATATGGCGGCTTCCGTTTCCGGGTCGAGGGCCGTGGTGGCTTCATCCAGAATCAGCAATTTGGGTTTGTTGACCAAAGCCCGGGCAATGGCGATCCTCTGTCGCTGGCCGCCGGATATTTTACCTCCGCGCTCGCCCACGACCGTATACATGCCTTTTGACATTTTGCTGACAAAGTCCCAGGCCCCGGCGGCCCGCAAAGCGTCTTCGACATCATGTTCACTGATGTTCGCATCCCCCAGGGTGACGTTTACAAAAACAGTTTCGTGAAGCAGCAGTGTCTCCTGGGGAACATATCCGATCATTCCACGCCAGCGGTGGATATCAATGTCGGCCAGAGGAAGGTCGTCGATATAGATTTCACCTTTCCGAGGACGAAGCAGACCAATGACGAGATCCACCACCGTGGTCTTGCCGGCCCCGGATAGGCCCATGATGGCGATAAATTTTCCCCGGGGCAAATCGATGTTAAGATCTTCCAGAATCAATTTCTCATCATACCCGAAACTAACGTCCTCAATGCGGATACCGTTTTTAAAAACGGGCACCCGATGTCCCTGGGTTTCTTCGCGTGCTTTTTCCGCTTCCCGCATCTTTTTTTTCAAGGACCAGTAGGCGCTTTCAGATCCCGTCAACGCCTGGTATTCTATCTGAATTTTGTGAATATTCTTCAAAATTCTTCGTATGAGATAAATCGTCGCCACCACAATCGCCAGCGACATTTTTAAATACACCAGTGCCACGTATAGAATAATGGCCACAAAGGACATCATGAACGGCTCCTGCAGATTCGACAAGGCCGCTTTATGGGCGACCTGTTTCCGCTGCAAACGATTCAAGCTGTCCGTCTGATTTTCCAGAATGGTACGGGTTGAACCCTCCCTTGCCATGGCCTTGAGCGACTTGAGCGACGACAGGCTGTCGACTATCTGGGCACTGAATAATTTCCTTATTTTGGTCGTCTTTTTACCGGCCCGGCGTGTCTTTTTAACATAACCTCGGAGGGAAAAGAGAATAACCAGGCCTAAAATCAGGGCCATCAGTGTCGCTTTCCATGACACAAACAGGGCTAAAACGGTATAGACCAGGGCCTCGATACCATAGCTGACGACTCTGGCGCTCGAACTAAAGGCGTTGGCCGTACCCTTACTCTCGGCCTTGATACTGTTGGCCAATGCCCCAACGGGCTGCCGCAGAAAGTATTCCCAGCGTGAACGGAAGAGAAGATCCAAAAATTTAAATCGGAGGTCGGTGAAAATGCGGGCCGCGGTATCTCCCACCTGGCGTTGGGCGAATAGGACCAGAACGCATTTTCCGGCGATACAAGCCACAAAAACAATC
>JAERRP010000172.1 GCA_016735415.1 Desulfobacterales bacterium
CATGGCGATAACCACGAAAAACATGATGTCGATCGTCATGGCGATGCGGTAGGTGGTGTAGCTCGTCATTCGCTCAAAAATCTGTCGCGCCGACTCCACCGCCTTGATGATTACCGAAAGTCCCGGCTCCGTCAGGATGATCGCCGCAGCCGCCCGCGCCGCGTCAGTGGCGCCTGAGACCGCAACGCCCACATCCGCCTGCTTCAAGGCCGGTGCATCGTTGACGCCGTCGCCGGTCATGGCAACGATATGACCGCGCTCCTGGAGTGCTTTTACGATGGCGTATTTGTGCTCCGGGAAAACCTCTGCAAAACCGTCTGTCTCCCTGATCTGTTCGGCCTGGACCGGGGTCAAATGATCCGGATCATCGTCTTTTCCGACCAGGTCCCTGGCCGGCCGGATGTTACGGCCCATGCCCAGTTGTCCGGAGATTTCGCGAGCAATGGCCACGTTGTCGCCGGTCACCATCTTCACCTCCAGGCCGTGTTCATAGGCCTGTAGAATGGTTTCCCCGGAGTCGTCCCGCGGTGGGTCGTAGAGCGGCAGAATGCCGAGGAATCGCCAGATTTTCCCATCACTGGAATCGGCCACTCCCAGGGTACGGAACCCCCTTGCGGCCAGTGCGTTGACTGCATCGGCGGCGCGTTTTTCATCGTTTCCAGTGAGCCCACAGAGTGCCTGGATGATTTGGGGCGCTCCCTTGGTGTAATACCCGGTCACGCCGTCCGGACTCACGGCGGTTCCCTGGGTACGCTTGCCGATGGGATCAAAAGGCACAAAATCCGTCTGTTGATAGGTATCGAACAATTTACGGTCTTTAAGGCCTTTGATCACCGCCAGGTCCATTGCGTCCCGGTTCTCCTCCTTTGAGGCGAGGCTTCCGGCAAGGATGAGCGAGGGGTTGTCGGCGGCCGCGAACAATACCGGATCTCCAAGGGCCAACTGATTCTTCGTGAGGGTTCCGGTTTTGTCAGAGCAAAGGATATCGACGCCGGCCATCTCCTCGATGGACTCCAATTTCGAAACAATGGCTTTCTTTTTGGATAGGTCCAGCGCGCCCAGGGCCATGGTAATGGACAGAACCGCGGGCATTGCCACCGGGATGGATGCGATTACCAGGATAAGCACGAAGCGGAGCACATCCAGGAAGGGTTGCTGCTGGTAGATCTCGACGGCAACCAGATAAACCGCCAGGACTAGTGCGGTGACAATCAGAAGGTTGCCGATGCGCAAGACCGCCTGTTGAAAGTGGGATCGGGCGCCGGCTGAGGCCACCAGTTTGGCGGTGCGGCCGAAAAACGTGTTGGCGCCGGTTGCGGTGACCACGGCCACCATCTCTCCCTGCTTGGCCACGGAGCCCGAGTAGGCAATGTCGCCGGGCTTTTTGTTCACCGGCAGGGATTCTCCGGTGAGGGCCGCCTGATCGATACTGATGTAATCGCCATCCATGAGCTTGCAGTCCGCCGGAATAATATCGCCCAAGCGCAGCCGGATTACATCGCCCGTAACCAGATCGGCGGCGTTGATCTCCTGCCATTGGCGGTCACGAATAACCCTCGCCTTGAGCGCCAACTGACCTTTCAGGGCCGCCAGGGCATTGGCGTCCTTGTTTTCCTGCCAGAAACCGATAAGACCATTGAAAATCAGCATGGCCGCGATGATAAAGAAATCCTTTTGATCTCCGGTAACCAAAGAAAGGATCGCCGCGATTTCAATCATCCAGGGAATGGGTCCCCAGAAATAACCCAGGAATTTCAACAGCGGGTTGGATTTTTTTTCCTCAAGGGCGTTGGGCCCTGTTTCGGCGAAACGTCGCGCCGCTTCATGGGAAGACAAACCTTCGCGGGTCGTTCCCAGCACTTCAAGGACCTGGTTGGTGGGGAGTTGTTTTGACTCATCGTCTGATAGGTAAGGTTTTGAATTCATCGGGATCCTCATCGCCATGGTTTGAAAATAAGCCCGGTTTAGCAGTGAACCTTTTGATGCTGTTCCTTGAATCTACCGATTTCCTCGAAAAACGCAAGGTCGAAGTGAACCCAGATAAAAAATAGGGCATGGGAAGATGTAAATGTATCACAGACCCAAAAAGAATGTTAGAATATCAACCCGGACAAAAAAATTATATGTGGGGTAAACTAAGCAATCCAAGTTC
>JAERRP010000591.1 GCA_016735415.1 Desulfobacterales bacterium
ATGGGCGCCGATTTTGTCATCGCCGTTGACCTGAACCACAACATTGTTGGCAGGAAAGAACCTGAAATTTCCACCCCGGATTCAAACCTCGAACTCTTGGAGAAAAAAAACGGCCTACTTTCAGCGCAAAGGCATAAAATTTTGGAGGCGTTGAACAAAAGAATCGAAGCGGTTGATTTTCCTGCTTTAACTCAGATACGACAATGGGCGGCCAGGGATCCGTTGCCCAATATCTTTGAAGTGTTGGGCACCTCCAGCAGTATTATGGCAACACAAATCACAACCATGAGGCTGAAAACAGATCCTCCCGACCTTCTGATTCGACCCGACCTGGGTTACATTAAATTCCTCGAATATGATCGGGCACAGGAAACCATTGCCGAGGGGTACCGGGAAGCCAGGGTCAGGCTTGACGCACTGATCGTGAAGGGAGAATAGTTTGAACTTTTTTAAAATCGGAAGTGTTGGGCGCACCTACCGCCATATGCAGCGTTACCGCCAGATTTTAACGGTGCTTTTTAAATATGGTTTTGGAGACATGATTGACGCTCTTAAAATCGATCATTATCTGGAAATCGGGTTGCAGATGATCTCCCGTAAACGCCGGGAGAAAATAGAGACGCTCACCCGCGCTGCCCGGGCAAGGATGGTTTTGGAAGAATTAGGTCCCACCTTCCTCAAAATGGGCCAGATTCTCTCTACCCGACCCGACCTGTTACCGGTTGAATTTATGAAAGAATTTTCCAAGCTTCAGGATGATGTGCCGCCGTTTCCATTCCCAGAGGTGGAAGCAGCTATCAAAAAGAACCTGCAAAATCCAATTGATCAGATTTTTTCGAGTTTCGATGAACTACCGCTTGCCGCTGCATCTATCGGCCAAGTTCACAAAGCGAAGACGCTTGATGGAAAGGATGCCGTTGTCAAGATTCAGCGCCCGGGCATTCAGCGTACTATTGAAGTGGATCTGGAGATCATGATGCACCTGGCAGGCTTAATGGAGCGTCATTTGGAAGGATGGGATATCCAGCGTCCCACCAAGGTCGTGGAAGAGTTTGCCCATACGTTGGCAAGGGAGCTGGATTACACCCTGGAAGCGGCGCATATAGAGCGATTTTCCCGACAATTTGAGGATGAGCCCGCGGTTTATGTGCCGCAAGTCTATCGCGAAGCAACAACATCACGGGTTCTAACTATGGAACATATAAGTGGCGTTAAGGCTTCCGATATTGATCGACTGGAAAAAGAGGGGCTTGACCGGAACAAAATTGCCCAACAAGGCCTCAGCTTGATCATGAAACAGATCTTTATTCATGGTTTTTTTCATGCCGATCCCCATCCGGGCAATATCTTTGTCCTTCCGGATAATGTTATCTGCTATATAGATTTCGGCATGATGGGACGACTGGATCTGGAAACGCGGGAACGTTTCGCCGGTCTGATCATGAGTATCGTCCATCGGGATGAGAGAGAAGCAACGGAGGCATTGCTACGGCTCACTCTTTCAGAGGATGAACCGGATTATCCAGCCCTTCAAAGAGATGTGGCCGAGTTTATGGATCAGCATTGCTATCGTCCTCTAAAGGACGTGGAACTGGGACTGCTGTTGCACCAGCTTCTGGAGATGGCGACAAGACATCGTCTGGGTGTCCCGCCCGATCTGTTCTTGATGATCAAGGCCCTGAGCACGGTGGAAGGACTTGGCCGGACGCTCGATCCGGATTTGGATGTTATCGAACAGGCCGCTCCATTCATGAAACGCATTCAGTTAAACCGCATTCACCCCCGCCGAATCGCCAAAGATATGGCAAATTCCGGAACCGAACTTTTTCACCTTTTAAAGGATATCCCCGGAGAGGTTCGAACAATTCTCAAGTTGGCCAGACGGGGCAAAATAAAAATGGAGTTTGAACATCGTGGATTGGAACCGATGATTTCCGCCAATGACCGGATCAGCAACCGGCTTTCCTTTGCCATTGTCCTGGCATCCCTGGTGATCGGCTCGGG
>JAERRP010000281.1 GCA_016735415.1 Desulfobacterales bacterium
GGGGTGGCTCGCGCCCAAAGCCTTCTCCCCTTCAAGGTAAGCGTCCTGGGCGCGCTGGGTGGCCGAACGTTCAAGGCGCTCAAAATTGGCGAGGGCTTCCGGATCGTCCGGATCGAAATTCAGGATATTGCGCCAGCAGAGCAGCGCCATTTGAATCTCATCGGCCGCCTCAAAAAAAGCGGCCCTTTCCGCAAGAGCGGCCATGGTCGGCTTGGGGTCCACCGCCGACGAACCGGGGAACAGCCCCCCCCAGGAAGCGCATCCCGTCAAAAAAAACAGGCCGAAGATCAGCTGCAGGCCTATCAGCACCGGCCGGATCATTGCAGGGCCTCTTTTTTAAAAACGTCAAAATGCTTCCGGTAGCTATCCGGATCCTCGCTCCACACTACCGCTTCACGCTGGATTGCAAATATATTCCGGTAAAAAGCGTTGCTGCCGCCCGCGCGGTTGAAGCCGGCCTGATAGCCTGCTTTTTCCGTCAGAAGGGCCATCAGGGAAGGCGCTTTATCCTCGGGATAGGCCAGATACAGGCAGGGTTGGCCGAGGGCCGTTTCGATCCGGGTACGGTCGCCCGCAAGCGCGGACACAACCTGCTCAAGATCGGATCGATCCGGCAAATTCGGCGGCTTGTAAAATGCAGTTTCGTCCTTCGAAAAACGGCATTGGATATTGAGCCCGGATTCCATCATCTCACGCAGCTGCGGCCAGTCAGCCATGGGCTCCTTTCCAACCGCCTCGGGGGCCACAAACAATGTCCCCGGAAATTGATGGGCTTTTAATATCGGGAAAATGAGGTCGTAGAAAAGCCGGGACTGGTCATCGAAGGTCAATACCACAGCCCTGGGCGGCAGCGTGGCTTCAAAGGACATGAAGGCGATCAGTTGATGGACGTCGACAACATGGTAGCCTTCCGCTTTGAGAAATTGCATCTGGCGCCGGAAACGATTGACGATCAGGGAGACCTGTTCGCTTTTAACCGCCGCCAGATCGGGATAGGCCAGGACGGGTACCACCTGATAACCGTCGGGGGCAAGTCCGCCCGGCCGGTAATTCCGCCGCGGGATAAGGACCAACTGGCCCTCGCTAACGGTTTCGATCTGGTTGAAATCCTGAATGACCCACTTGCGGGAAGCCGCCCCCAGGTAACGGCGGGCCAACCCCTCGAGATCATCTTCGGGGCCGACCGTCACAACCATCAAATCGGCCGGGGGGCGCACCGGCGACGGGGGCGCACAGGCCAAAAGCCACAGGACCAGCAGCGGCACCCAACCCGCAATCCGCCTTGCCCTGAAATGCCGCCACCCGTCAAATGCCGTTTCAGCCCTCGGCATCGCGTTTAGGAATGCGATATGCATGGATTGGCGAAACCCTTCCTTTAATCATCTGGGGCGGCAGGCGTTCAACCTTCACCGTCTGTCTGATTTTTTCATAGCAGGCCTGGGTGATAACGACTTCTCCCGGGCCGGCGACACCATTCAAGCGGGCGGCAACGTTGACGGAATCGCCGATCACCGTGGATTCCAGCCGCTGCCTGGAGCCGATGTTGCCCGAAACCACAACTCCGGTATGAATGCTGATACCGACCGCGTCAAGAAACCCGTTGCCGGATTGTCCGGAGCGTTGAAATCGTCGCTGCATCTCGAGGGCCGCCTTAAGGGCCTGGTCGGCATGATTGTCGTGAGGCACCGGCACACCGAATACCCCCAGTACCGCATCGCCGATGAATTTGTCCACATAACCGCCGTGGGCCGAAATCACGTCCGCAGCGATTTCCAGGTAGACATTCAGATGTTCGACCAGCTCCTCCGGCTCCCTGCTTTCGGCCTGCCGGGTAAAACCACGGATATCGGTAAAAATGATCGTGGCCTCACAACGGTTACCCTTAAGCCAGTCTTTCTCAGGTTGTTTGGCAATCAATTCAGCCACTTCAAGGCCAACGTATTTTCCGAAACGTTTTTGAATCAGATCCTTACGCAGCAATTCGGCATTCATCTGGTTGAAGGCCTTGGCCAGGTGACCCAGTTCATCTTTGCGTTTGAGCTTGATGCGATAGAGGTAATTGCCCTTGCCGATTTCCGCCGTGGCCCGGGCCAGTTGTGAAATCGGCCTGGAGAACCACAATCCGAGCGAAATCGCCACCAGCACCCCGATCACGAGCACGGGCAGAATCATCAACAGGATCGATAGTTGCTCCCGACGGACGACATCATGAATGTGATCGAGGGAAAGACCGATATAGATCTGTCCTAACAGCCGTTCCCGAAACCAGATCGCACGCCGGAGAACCAGAAGCGGGTCGCCGGTTTCCGAAATCGTATTGAAATAGTCTGTTTTCCCTTCATGGCGCTCGCGTTCATGGCTGCGCCATACCGTTGCCGGGGTATGAAGGCGATCAAGTTCCGTATGGGCCCGGATCGTGCCGGTATTGTCCACAATATAGGCCAACGCCAGCCCTTCGATCTGGGTGGCATCCTTGATGACCATATTGAGGGGCAGATCGTCGTCCTCGAGGAGTGGCAGACGGGCCTGCTGGGCATACTGGTTCAATGCCAGCATGCCGAGTTGAACCGACTGTTTGTAGAGTTGATCCTTCTGGCGATTCAGAAAAAAATAGCTCATCATATAAATAACCGCGAGGGTTAAAAAAACTGCCATAAGGGACAGTTGCCGCCATATCGGCAGGTGCAAACCCAGCCGAGCCCCCCGGCGCGCACGGCCGGGCTGC
>JAERRP010000107.1 GCA_016735415.1 Desulfobacterales bacterium
CAGTTCTGGGCAGGACAGGTGTCGGGTTTGTTGATTTCCGGATAAGACAGACGCCGGGGCAGAAGCGGCAGACAGCCCTGGCGGACAGCCTCCACGATGGAAATGCCGAAATTTTCCTGGCGGGCCGTGCTGATGACGATGTGGCCACGCCGGAGCCATCGGTGGTATTCTTCGACCGAGGGCGCAAAACCAAAGTGGACGATCCGATCTCCCAGTCGCTCCCGGGCATTCAGAAAGCACTTGGGCTGATCCTGGAAGCACTCCCCCAGAACCGCCACCTGAAAAGGCTTTTCCCGGGCGGCCAGATCGTAAAGGGCCTCGAAGAAGGGTTCCGGGTTTTTGTCGAATTCCCAGCGATGATTCCAGATGATCAGCGGCGTCGTGTCCGGCCCGAGCGAAGGTCTTTCAGGCCTTTGCCGGTGCGGCGGAAATTCGCACCCCGGATAAAGGACGGACGCTTTGCGACGGATGGCCTCTGTGATCCAGGTAGGGTGGGCATCCGGCATCTGCCGCAGAAAAACCGGCAGGGCCTCCAGAAAAGCGTTCTGATGGCTGCAGGAGTTAAACCAGACCTGCTCCGCGGCCAGGGCCGTGGTGATATCGGTGAAACCGAAATGAACATCCCGCACATCGCCGCAAGCGACGGGGTAGGTCAGCTGGTTTTCATGGAAATAGACAATCAGGGGGGGATGGGCGGAAGGCATCAGGGCGCGCATATCGGCCAGGCTTAAAAGATTGGTGGCCATGATCAGGTCGAAGCGGTCCAGCGGCGGGATGCGGGGGGCCATCTGCAGTGCGGCACCGCGCATGCGCCATTTCCAGAAACGGTCGGGAAGCGTGACCAGTTCGAAACGATGGCGCGAGTGGCGTTGAAGACCCTCGACAAAATTGCGATGGGATCCGCCGAAAAAGGCTTCCAGATAGAGAATATGCATTTCAGTTCGGATCAATCAGACCTTCCCGTGATGAGACCATTACGACCATGTGGATTATCTTGACTAATAGCGGCGATTATGAAGATAATCGCGTTTATGATTTCGATTGGTTCACTGCCCCTGGCGCCATTTGCCAATCGATGCCGACAGGATTAAATTCAGAGGACTTGACGCCGTTGCAATGAAGCCCGGTATTATCATGGATACGGAAGTTAAGAAAGAAATCCTGCTCTTCGTTGACGACGAAGAGAACATCCTGGATATTGCCCGCGAATTCTTCGAGTTCAAGGGCTATGATGTGCTCACGGCCCGCAATGGACGCGAAGCGGTCGGTATTCTGGCCGCGGAGCGGGTGGACTGCTGTTTTACCGATATCAACATGCCCGAAATGGACGGGCTGGCGTTGGCCGAGCACATATACCAGACCGATAACACCATTCCGGTCATTGTCATGACCGGCTACCCTTCCCTCGACAATTCGATTGCCACTTTGAAAAACGGCGTGGTCGACTTTCTGATCAAACCCGTCAGTCTGGAGCAAATGGAGTTGGCGGTGCGGCGGGTGCTGCGTCAGCGACGGCTTTTTATTGAAAATGTCCTGCTGCATAAAGAGGTGGAACAGAAAGAGCGCCTCGAAAAGCTCAATCGCGAACTGGTTTACAAAGTGGAAGAGCTCAACCTGCTCAACCGCATCATAGGCGACTTCGCCGCCATTGGTTCCACCACCGACGTCTTCCAGCGCGTGGTGGATATGGCTCTGGAGGTGGCGCATGCCGACATGGCCCGTTTTCTGGTCATCAACGAACACGTGGAACATCCTTTTGAAGTTTCCAGATCCGGTAACGGCAACCGGCCCGAAGGCGATCTGTCTGCCTTCGGGGAAGCGCTGGTGGCCGAAGTCACCCGCGATGCCCTGCCGCTGCTGGTTGCCGAGAACACCAACGACGGCAAGCTTCCGGAAAATATCCGTTCAGCCGTTTTCGTACCCATGAAAATCCGCGACCGGGTCTTCGGCGTACTGACCGCCGCCATTTATCGCGATAACTGGCGCTTCAGCGAGCGGGATCTTTACTATCTGTCTTACATCACGCTGAATGCCGCCCGCTCGATCGAAAATCTGGCGCTTTACGAGAACATCTACCAGAACCTGTTTGCGACCCTGTATGCCTTCGTTAAGGCGCTCGAGGCCCGCGATCTCTATACCCAGCAGCACTCGGAACGGGTGGCCCGCCTGTCGATTCTGATCGGAAAGGCCCTCGACTGTACGCCCGAGGAGCTGGATGTGCTGCATTTTTCAGGTCATCTGCACGATATCGGTAAGATCGGTATCCGTGACGACATTCTTCTTAAATCCGGGGGATTGACCGACGAGGAATATGAAAAGATCAAGGCGCATCCCCAGATTGGCGCCAACATCGTCGGGCAGCTGGGGCTCTGGGACCGTGAGAAGGACATCATCCGCTATCATCACGAACACTACGATGGTACCGGGTACCCCAGCGGATTAAAAGGCGATCAAATTCCCTTCCTGGCGCGCATCCTGGCCGTGGCCGATGTTTTCGATGCCATGGCCTCGGGGCGATCCTACCGCGGGAAAATCGACGAGAACACGGTGCTCGAGATGATCAGCAAACGGGCCGGAACCCACTTCGATCCGCGCGTGGTCGAAACCCTCATCCGGCTTTACCGAGACGGGCAGATACCTCCCCCCCCTGGAGTCCTGACATAAATCCCGCTGGTGTGGTTTTAAGACGATTTCTGCGGCCCTAACGACGATTCAGAACCCGGCTCCGGGGGCCGCGGTCCAGATCGTCCAGGGCGAAGTTCAAGATCGCCTCCAGCAGGGACGACTTGTTGCCGACCGGCGCGCCCGAAAGTTTGAGTTCGTAGAATTTACGCTCAAAGCGATTCAGGACATCCATCGATAAATAGAACCCGGCCTTTTTTTTGGAGACGGCGCTCGCGGGGGGAACACCCCCCGTGGCGGATTGAATCGGATCGAGCGGGGACGGTTCAAAAAAATCAGGTGGATTCTTGGGGTCGCTCACCATTGGCTATCCTCCCAACGAGCTTGGCATAATCGGTCGCGCCGACGGCCTTCTGACGGTATTCGAAAATACTCTGACCGCGGGACGGCGCTTCCGACAGCCGTACGTTATAATGGATCGGGGCACAGATCTGCTTGCGGAAGAGTTTCTGCAGTTTGCGATGAATAAGGGCGCTTTGGCGGGTGCGCCGGTCAAACATGGTCGGCAGGACGTATTTCAGTTCGAGATCCTGATTGAGCCGCTGGGCTGACATCAAATAGCCGAAAAACGTTTTCAAACCTTCCAGAGCCGGGCCCTGCAGCGCCACCGGGCAGAGCACTTCGGTGGCAGCCATCAGGATATTGACGCTCAGGACATCCCATCCCGGCGCACAGTCGAAAATAAGATAATCCAGGGCCCCGTCCCTGGGAACCAGGGCCTGGGCCAGGATGCGCTGGCGAATATCGCGGGGCTGCTCGCCCAGCCAGTGTTTCAACTCCACCAGCCCGATACCGCCCCCCAGCAACCAGAGATTCGGTCGGGCCGGGGCAATGGTGTCACGCCGGTCGACCGGCCGGCCATGGGCGTCCTTCCCGGTGATGAATTCGTACAGACCATGGGGAGGTGTAATCCCCAGAAATTTGGCTGTCTGCCCCTGGGTGTCGCAGTCCACCAGTAACACCCGATACCCTTTCATGGCCAGACCATGGGCCAGATTGACCGCGGTGGTGGTTTTGCCGACTCCACCTTTGGCCATGGCAACGGCGATTTTGCGCATCGGATACCGACCCTTTCATTTCCTCGGCCAACCCGGCGCGCCTGAGCGTGCGGCATATACGTGCGGCATATAATGGATACTTGCGGCCGATAATCAGGTGTGATTAGAATAGTTCTGTCTTTCTTCTATTATACTATTCTTATTTTTAATGCAATCTCAAAGTCGGTCGGATCGCAAAACCGGATGTCGAAAAACCGATTCCCTTCGAAGACACGGATAATTTCAAGGATTTCTAATACGAACGGTAAAATTCCGATCGTCTGAGCGACGCCCGCGTCCTGGGGATGGCCAATATGGAAGGCCGGGTCAAGATCTTGCTGGACGTGGATCGAGTTGTCTCGGACCCGAGCTTGCAACGCGTGGAAAAAGTGGCCTGAAACCATCCCCTTTCCGGTTTTTCTGCTATAGAGGTCTGCCGCCCGTTTGTTCAGCCCGGTGCGCAATGTCTGCCATAGCTGCCCGGGCCAGCCGATCAACGCGGGAATGGAGACCGAGCGTGCCGACCGAGCTTAAAACCCATCACAAGCTTCATCACACCGATGCCGGGGACATGGGGTTGGTGGGTGATGCCAGCGTGGATCTGGTGGTGACCTCGCCGCCCTATCCCATGATCAAGATGTGGGATGCCCATTTTGCCCGGCAGGATCCCGCGATCACGCACGATCTGCAGAACGGGCGTCCCCGGGACATGTTTGCGCGCATGCAGGCCCTGCTCGAACCAGTCTGGACGAAGTTCACCGGGTGCTGCGCCCGGGGGGCTTTGCCTGCATCAATATCGGGGATGCCGTGCGTAGTTTCAACGGTGAGTTCGGGCTGTATGCCAACCACGTGCACATCCTGGATTATCTTCAACGCAAAGGATTTACCTGCCTGCCCGATATCCTCTGGCGCAAGCCCACCAACGCGTCCACCAAATTTATGGACTCCGGCATGCTGCCGACCGGGGCAACCCCGGCCGGGCGGCCCGCCAAACCCGATGGACAGCTCAAGCTTTTTTAGACGTATCCGCCGCTGTTGAAAAAAGCCCTAACATTTGACTAACAATGTGCTATTACTCCGGCGATTCGGCGATTAAATACCCCACGGTTGTCATTCCGGCGAAAGCCGGAATCCAGGTGATGCGTGGATGCCGGATCTGGTCCGGCATGACGGTGTTTCATCTATTTAACCGCCGGTAAAATAACATGTGCCGTGCGCTCGGAACGGGGCAGGTTGCCAAAACCTGCCCCGCGTTATTCCGGGCGATATCCGTGTGCGGCTGATCCATGAGGCGCTAAACGTTATACCCAGAGGTTTTGATGGAGCTTTATTCTGTTGCGGTTCTGGTTCTGGTTCTTTTCGCCATTGCGATCATGGACCTGATCGTAGGTGTCAGTAACGATGCCGTCAATTTTCTTAATTCCTCCGTGGGTTCGCGGGTGGCGCCCCGGCGTGTCATCATGATCGTGGCCAGCCTGGGCATTCTGGCGGGCGTGACGTTTTCCAGCGGAATGATGGAAGTGGCCCGCAAGGGCATTTTCCATCCGCGTCTTTTTCTGATGCCCGAGCTGATCACCATCTTCCTGGCCGTGATGCTGACCGATGTGGTTCTGCTCGACCTTTTCAATACGTTCGGTTTCCCGACTTCGACCACCGTTTCGATCATATTCGAACTGCTGGGCGCGGCCATTGCCGTATCCCTCTTCAAAATCTTCCAGAGCGGCCAGAGCGTTCTGGACCTGGCGCAATACATCAATACCGACAAAGCCCTGGCGATTATTTCGGGCATCCTGCTTTCGGTGGGCATCGCCTTTATCTGCGGTGCGCTGGCCCAGTATTTCACCCGGCTCCTGTTAACCTTCAACTATGAAAAGCGTTTAAAGCGTTATGGCGGCCTGTGGGGAGGGCTGGCGCTTTCCATGATCGTCTATTTTATCCTGATCAAGGGCTCCAAAGGCGCTTCCTTCATGGGACCGGAAACGATCGCCTGGATCAAAACCCATACCGGGACGATCATCGGTGTCTGTATTCTCTTCTTTACCCTGCTGTTCCAGGTCCTGATGGTGGTGACGCGCATCAACATTCTCAAACCGATCGTGCTGGTGGGCACCTTTGCGCTGGCCATGGCCTTTGCGGCCAACGACCTGGTCAATTTCATCGGGGTTCCC
>JAERRP010000262.1 GCA_016735415.1 Desulfobacterales bacterium
GCCATGGAACTGGAGAAGACCGCGAAAGATGCGGCGGTATCCAATCCGGCACCCCAAACCCTGCAGGCCGGCCTGGAAGTGCTCGCGACGGCCCTGGCCCAGGTCATGACCGCCGTCGGTACGTTGGGGGGGACGGTGGAAACGGTTGTCGATCCGTTGGCGGAGGAGGGGACGGACGAGACGGCGGCAATTCCAGAAGACGTCCGGCGAGCGGCCGCCGAACGCATGCGGACTTCGGCGGAAATCGGCGATATCAGGGATATCGGCGTGCTGGCCGAGGAACTGGCGGCCGAAGCGGCAGTCTGCCACCCGTTGAGCCGCCGCCTCACCAGACTGGTCGATGATTTCGATTTTGAGGGGGTGCTTCTACTGGCCGATGAGCTTGACCCGGACGGGTAAAACAATTTCGATATTCAGGGATCGCGGGTGGTTCGTGCCGTTCATCACCCGCCCCAGGTTCTTTCTGCGGTGCCGGTGATGTGATTGCAGTACCGGGCCATCACAAAAAGATAATCCGACAGACGGTTCAGATATCCGAGAACAACGCTGTATGACTGATTTTCTCCCTGAGCAGCGGTTTCCCGGCAAAAGCGCACGGCATGCCGTTCGGCCCGGCGGCAGACACAGCGGGCCAGGTGGCAGGCGCAGGCGGCCGGGTGTCCCACGGGAAGGATGAAACGGGTCAGCCGGGGCAGCGCATCGTCCATTCGATCGATGGCCTGCTCCAGCCAGGTGATTTTTTCAGGAGGCAGATCCCGGAAAGCGCTTGCGTGTCGGTTTCCGGGTGTCGATGCCAGACAGGCGCCGACATGGAAAAGGTCGATCAGAATTTGTTCCAGTTGGTCTGCTTCGGGGATGCAGCCCTCCGGCAGGACACTCAGGATCGTCCCGATCAGGGCATTAAGCTCATCCACATCGCCATAGGCTTCGACGCGGATATCGAATTTTTCGATGCGCTCGCCGCTGAAAAGACTGGTTTTGCCACGGTCGCCGGTGCCAGTGTAGATTTTCATGAGGGCCGCTCCCTTGACGGCTTGATTTCGGAATTTTTTTAATCCGACCTAAAAAATATTCATGGCATATGCGGGTTAAACGCCATTCACACTGACCCAGAACCACACACTGCTGATCAGGAAATACAGGGCCACGCCTTCCAGGAAAAGATAGATGCCATAATACCATAGTTTGTGGACCAGGCCAACCGGCGCCAGCAGACCGAATTCAATCGCCAGCAGGGCTGCCAGGGAAAAATAGGTATAAAAATAGCCGTGGCGCGTGACCAGTTCGGTCAGGAAAAAAAGGCTGATGTTCAGGATGATCAGGAGGGTGGTGAACCGGGACAGATTCATCCAGTAGAGGTTCATGTGTCGTTCAAAACGGCTGTTCATGCGGTCGAGAAATTTCATGGGATGCTCGTTTCCATTCATCGGCGGCGGCCGATGCGTTTCCGTTAGCGCTTTTCGCATGATAGTCGTTTGAGGAGACCAAACCTTTCAGTTCCAATGGCCAAAGAATCGAAAAGACCGCGGCACCGCCCGCTGGAGGCGATGCCGCGGGGATCGGATTTCTCTCCAGGCATTCCCGGCAGAATTCGGCGCCGACGTCAATACGGTCTTTGGCGGCGGCTTCCGGAAATCCGGATGACATCAGTCCAGCAAATGCCGATCCAGGACAAAGCAGGTGAAGGTGCCTTTGAAAACCGTCTGGGGGCCCCGGGTCACGACAACCGCCACCACGTGCTTTTTACCTTCTACGGATTCGACCTGGGCCTCGGCCGCCACGGTTTCACCGGTGCGGACCGGTTGGAGAAAGCGCACATCGGCGGCCCCCAGAACGACATGGGGGTCGTTGACGGCCAGCATGGCGGCATAGTCGGCCAGGCCGAAGATAAAGCCTCCGTGTACGAGGCCCTTTTCGTCGGCCGCCATCCGGGCGTTGGTGTCCATAGACAGACGGGCGTAATGCTCGCGAAGTTCTTCAGGCACCCCGCAAAGTTCGGGATCGATTGCCAGATGGGTCCGAATATTCATTCAGGCCTCCATTTCCGGCCGGTAAGGCCGGGGCGATTACATCTTCCGTAAACGTTCGGGCCGGGCCCCGCCTACCGGGCATTTGTCAGGGATGGCATCCGCCGCCATGGCAAGTTCGCCGGCAGACCAGCTGTTCAGCCGGTTTCAGGATGTTAATCGGTTCAACATGCTGTAGAGCACATCGTGATTGGCAGGGTAGCAATCCCCGGTGCTGAATATCTCTTCCGCAGATTGAATATAGGGCCCTGTCGTCAGTTCCTGGCGGCAGTTGTCGACGAGAGCCCTCAGGCTGACCGGCGTTGTTTCGAGGTGAAACTGCAGACCGATCACCTGCCGGTCGATAACGAAGCCTTGATGGCGACAGGCCTCGCTGCTGGCAATATGAAGCGCACCGGCCGGCAGGTCGAAGGTGTCGCCGTGCCAGTGGAAGACTTTGAGCCGGGGCGGCAGGCAGTTTCCGATCGGGTGGCCCGCGCCCGCCTCGGTGCGGTAGATGTCATACCAGCCGATTTCCCTGTGGGTATGGGGATAAACGCGGGCCTCCAGGGCGTCGGCAATAAGCTGGGCGCCCAGGCAGACGCCCAGGATGGCTTTGCCGGCCGCAACGGCCTTGCGGATGAATTGCTTTTCGCCCGCAAGCCAGGCGTAGCGTTTGACGTCGCTGGTGCTCATGGGGCCCCCCATGATCACCAGCAGGTCAAAGGCGTCTGTCCCCGGGAGCGGCTGATCCTGATACAGACGGGATGATGTGATGCCGGCGCCGGTCGCTTCGGCCCAGGACCGTATCCGGCCTAAGCCCTCAAATGCAACGTGCTGCAGGTAGTGCAAACGCAATGTCATGATCGCGTGTCCTGGTAGATCAGGTTGCCGATGTCCGGACCGTGTCGACCGGTGCGGGTGTGGACGGAGCGATCAGGCGGTTTCCGTCGCGGCCCGGATACCGAAAAACAGATAGGCGAAGGCCAGGACAAAACTGCCGATGCCCCACAGCGGCAGCTGGATCTTCAACAGCATGATCAGGGTGTCGATCAGGATGACCGGCGTCATGGCCATCACGGCCACACTGACCGCCGCCCCGAACGGAATCGTGCGCTTCAGCAGCGACGCCACCACCAATCCGATACCCCCGTAAATCAACACCTGTACGGTCCGCAGGCAGTAGGTGAAGAAGATCGTCAGGGGGTACAGTACGAAGGGCGCCCACTGCAGGGTTGTCTGCAGCCACTGGTAAAAATCATCCCGGGTCAGACGCATCTGCTCGATGGGGCTCAGATCGATGACGCGGCTGTCGCCGGCGCCCAGTCGCGCTATCAGGCGGGAGCGGGTCAAAAGCAGAATGGCATCCGTCTGGCGCAGGGACGTAATCTGGCCGGTGGTATCGATAACGGCAAGGAGGTTGCGGCTCTCAGGCATGAATACCTGGTAGGGCTGCTCGACCGCGACGCTGCCCTTCCCCTTTTCAATCACGATGGTCGGTAATTGGGCGATGATGGCCGGTGCCTGGTTCTGGACAAAGGCGGTGGCAATGGCCTGGAAATGAAGGATGAAGGCCACACCTGTCAGCGCCAGGAGGATGAACAGGTGGACAAAGGCAAGTCCGCGCCAGTGTCGGGCCACATCCTGATAGAAGGGTTTGAAGAAAAAGGACAGGAAATAGGGGTGCGGCAGACCGTAGCGCCGGGTTGCGGGATGCCCGGCGGGCGCGGCGCGGTCCGCCCCCGGGGGCTGTTCGGTGCGCTCGGAGGTCGCCTGGGGAGTGCCCGATCCGATCCATCGGCGTTCAGCCGCCGGCGTCCGGGCTTCCATCCGGCAGACCGCACCTGTTTTTTCAAAGGCCGCCTTGTCTTCGCGGGCTGTGTCGACATCGAGGTCGTCTTTCAGAACCAACGGAGCGCCGCTGAAAAGGGTGTCGATTTCGGAAGCCGGCACGTCGAAGAGGGACGCCAGATTCTGTTTGACCTCGTCCAGATCACGCCCGGTCTGGATGCGGCCTTCGAATATCAGCTGGTAGGACGTCATGGTGATCTCGTTTCAAACCGAAGGGGTCGACGATCCTAAGCCGTCGACCCGGCGATGGGTGTGGCTGCGTCGGGGCGACCGCGATGATCATTTTCAAGGGGACGTATATCAATACGGCCTGAGGTGCGCAAGAACCTGGCCGGGAACGGGCTGGAATTCCGTGCTTCCCGGTGGTCGCCAGTAAAATTGAAAGGTCGCGGTGCCCTTGCGCTGGAAATAGCGAATACGCAGTGAGTACCAGGCCGGGGCGGCCACCTCGAGGTCGGCGGCCGGCGTGAGACGATCACCGGATGAGTGCCAGACCGGGTCTTTCAGGATCTCCCGACCATCGATAAAAAGCCGGAAGCCGTCGTTGCTGTTGACCTGGAACTGATAACGGCCGGGTTGGGCCAGGCGGATATAGCCGCTCATTTCGATGCCGATGCCGCGGTTGGTTCCGCTGTTGAAGACCTGACCGCGGCCAAAGCGGCGGTTTAAATTGCTGACCGCGGGGCCGGGTGTGCCTTTGGCCCGCGCGTCCTCGCCCCGGGGCAGGGCATCAACATGACGGACAAACGTTTTCGGGAAGTAGAGGACCGCCAGACCGGGCTGGAGATTGTCTGCCGTCAGCGCCAGGGCGGGGGCGGCGGCTTGTGCAAAGCCCCCGCCGCGCAGGCTGGCGCAGCCCGCCAGAAGAACCCCGATCAGTAGAAGCATCCATCGTGCCCATTGCCAGGTTTTCCCGCTCATGTTTTGGTCCTTCGGCTGTATCGTTGTTTATCTTCGCCCGGATCGACGGGCCTTCAAAGTCCGCGGGTTCCGGGGGACCCTAACCCGGGAACTTGAGGGAAACCCTTTCCTGCCCCTTTTTGGACTTGATTTTAACCTGCAGGTCAAGGCTGCTGTCCCGCAGGCCGAGTGCCAGGCGCGTTTTGCCTTTGTCCGCCTCAATGTGGGTGATTTTGCGAATGGCCGCCAGAATTTTATCACCGACCGCGCTGCCCGGTGACGGCAGCTCCGCGGTGCGGTATTCGGCTGTAACGCGAATGCCGCCGTCTTCCGTTTTACGCAGGGTGATTTGGCGGGCATTGCTGTTGATACCGTGCAGGGCGGCTAAAGCGAGCCATTTCAAAGCGACATCTTCCTCATCGCCCGCGGCCGGAATTCGCGACATTTCCTTGAGAGGGTCCGTGGTTGCAAAACAGTCGCACAACTCCTGGACCTTTAGGTGAAGATTGCGTTCGTCTTTCATGATGAGATGCCTCCCTCGTCATTGGGGGTGGTCATTGTCTTTTACCGTATCCTACCGGAATGGGGGTACATTAAGGATCGTTTGTCAAAAAGGCAAGAAGAGTCGGCTAAGGGCGCGTGCAATAATAAGTTGACCTTTTTCGGTAGTTGCGGCACCCGCCGGTACAAAGTGTGCAGTCGCAGGCATCGAAGGCTTGCTTCGCGCTTGTGCAACGCGCCCGGCGGGATGCATTGGCGCGTCCGTGTGAAATTATTTTATTTTTGTGGCGGCTTTTCGAATGACTCAGGACTGGAGACATTGTTGAATCGTTCGAAATTTGTCGTCAAGATATAAATCGGCCTGTCGGACAAGCTCGGCCGTGTCCGTTCTGGTTTCCAGTTCCTGCAGGATGATGCGGTAGCGTTCAATGGCCTGCCCCTCTGCGGCCTGTGCGATAACGGGCCGGGGATGGCGATGGTCATTGAAGAAATAGTTGACCAGGCGGATGGGTCCCGGCCAGCGGAAGGGCCAGGAAACCCGAAGCAGAAAGAGGCTGTAGAGCGCATCCCGGGCGTCGGGATTGTGGAGGAAATCATCCAGGAAAACCGGGCGGTTCAAGCGTTGTTCGATTTCTTCAAACAATGCTTGCAGCAGTCTGTATTCGGTCACCAGCAGTCCATAAAGGTACCAGTCACTGATCACGGCCCGGACGATCTGCTTGAATCGGGTGGGCAGCAGGCGGGTGGCGGGGCAAAAATAGATGTGGCAGGCCATTCCGCCGTAATAGCTTAAACTGCGAAAATCCATGCCCTGGTTCAGGGGCTCCAGGGGGTGCAGCATGCAGCCCACGGTTTTTTTTTGGGGGCCCGTGAACCCCATGAAGGAGCAATGATGAAAATCGGGCAGGGGGCGACGCTGCCGTTCGTGCTGCTCGACGTCGATTTTAAATTGCATGATACCGTCGATGGTGCGCGGTACATGGATAAAACGGTCCGTTCGCTCCGCCATGAGCGCTTCGAGCGCCCGGCGCGAGGCATCCTCCACGTTGTACAGTCCGCAACAGGCCCCGCAGGAGACACACTCGCTAACCTGGCAGAGGTAGTCGTCGTCTAATTTCTGTTCCCGCAACGGCAATATCGGATGGCTGTTGGGGAGATCCCTGTTTTTGGCGACAGAGTGTTTCATGGTACCCGAGTTGATACTGCGGCAGGGCCTTAGCAGATCCCTGCCGGTTCGATCGCCTCAATGCAATTCATTGGTCCACCGGAATGGGGGGACTGGTAATATCTATAAAAACGAAAACGCTTTAAAGTCAACTCACCATTGCCACCGCCTCGATTTCGACCTGGACGTCTTTGGGCAGCCGGGCCACTTCCACGCAGGCACGGGCGGGCGGGGCCTCCTTGAAAAATTCGGCATAGACTTCATTGATGGTGCCGAATTGGTTCATATCGGCAATAAACACGGTGGCCTTGACCACTTTTTCGAGCGAACTGCCGCCGGCCTCGAGAATTGCCTTAAGGTTATTTATCACCTGACGGGTTGCCGCCCGGATATCGCCGCTGATCAACTCGCCGCTGGCCGGATCGATCGGGATCTGGCCGGAGACAAAAAGAAACCCTCCGGCTTTGACGGCCTGTGAGTAAGGGCCGATGGCGGCCGGGGCGTCGGATGTATTGATGATTTCACGTTGCATGGTATCTTCCTTTCTCAATGGTTGGTCTGATTTCCTTTCAGCGCCGGCCGTTCGCCCCTCAACCCCTTGCGGTCGGAATGGGTGAAAGCCAGGCGGCGTCGGTATGAATTGCAGCCAGGCGCGAAAAATATGCTGTGGAATCCGCCCTAACACAAAAGCATGTGGGGGAAATGATCAATCCGGGCTCGAGGAGCGGGGCAAAGCGGCCGGCATCTTTTCATTGTTGAGCAGGTCCTGTATGGTGGTTTGATCGTAAACGTCATAGACTGCTTTGCAAACGCGATCCCACATGGGCATGAAAGCGCAGTTGTCATAAAGGGGGCAGCCTTCTTTGGCGATGCAGGCATCGCAGCGATCATGGCGGCCGCGCGCGTCGAGGAATCGGAAGATATCGCCCACGGTGATTTGCTGCGGGGGCTTAAGGAGGGAATAGCCTCCGTGGTACCCCCGTTTGGAAGCAATCAACCCCGACCGCTTGATCTGGGCCATGATGACCTCCAGGAAACGCAGGGGGATGGCCTGGACCTCGGCGATTACCGAAAGCTTGGTCGGGCCGTCATGGAGACGTTTGGCCAGTTCGAAGATGGCCCGCAGGGCATATTTGTGTTTCTGTGTGATCAGCATAGGGCAGACGGTGTATTGTGAGAGCTCTTTTCAGTCTGTCGATCCGGTCATCCCGGCAGCAATGACGGCATGTCGCTCCTCCAGTAACCAAGTATCTTAAAATAGTTGGAGAATGATGTCAAACTTTAGAGATCCTTGCGTTTTTTAACGGTTTGCCTTATTTCGGGAACCCGATGGACGGCGCTTGCGACCGCCTCGCCGGCGTCGGCCGGGTCGATATGAAAAGTCATGATGTTAGGATCATCTCCAAAAGAGTTGGCGTGATTCTGAGGGTTACGGATTCAAGTATTCAAGTGAAATGCTGAAAGATAGGGTTCCAGGATTGCGGGGTCGAGGGTTCGAGTGAAATGCTTAAAAATTACAAACCCTTGAATCCTGGAACCCTCTTCTCCAACTAAATTGGAGAAGAACCTTATTTCAATGACCCCTGCCTGGGGCGTGAAGGAACCGGATGCCTATGAAACCGATGGTTGCGATCGTGGGACGCCCCAATGTGGGCAAATCGACCTTTTTCAACAAGGTGACCCGCAGCCGGGATGCCCTGGTGGACAACCTTCCGGGTGTGACGCGCGATCGCATCTATGGCGATGCTGAATGGAATGAGATCCCCTTTACCCTGGTCGACACCGGCGGGCTTTCAGGACAGCTGGACGATGCCTTTGCCGATTCCATCCGCCAGCAGGTCTTCGAAGCCCTGGACGCGGCGGACGCCATCATCATGCTGATGGACGGTAAGCAAGGCCTCTCGCCTTATGACCGCGACATCATCGAGACCCTGCGCCACCAGGCCCAACCGGTTTTTTTCGCCATCAACAAAATCGACGGGCCCGAGCAGGAAGATGCCCTGGCGGATTTTTTCACCCTCGGTCTTGCAAAGCTTTTTCCCCTGTCGGCCGAGCACCGCTTCGGGCTGAGCGACCTGCTCGACAGCCTGGTGGCGACCTTCAAGCGCCATGAAGAAGCGCCCCGGGATGAAATCAAACTGGCCGTGGTGGGACGCCCGAACGTCGGCAAATCCTCGCTGCTCAATCGGCTGATTGGTAAAGAGCGTCATCTCGTGAGCGCTATTCCCGGGACGACCCGCGATGCCGTTGACTCGCTGATCAAACATGACGGGCGCTTTTACCGGCTGATCGACACCGCCGGCATTCGCCGCAAGGGCAAGGTCACCCGTAAGCTGGAAAAATTTTCGATCATCAAAGCCCTGCGGAGTCTGGACCGCTGTGATGTGGCCCTGATCGTCATCGACGCGGCCGCGGGCATCACGGATCAGGATATCAGCGTGGCCGGTTACGCCCACGAGCGGGGCTGCGGGTGTGTTTTCCTCCTGAACAAGTGGGATCTGGTGGCAAAAGATCAGCATAGCGTGCGGCGTTACACCGAACAGATGCGCACGGCCGCCAAATTTCTGGCCTTTGCGCCGGTGATGACCCTGTCGGCCCTCACCGGTCAGCGCGTCCAGCGCATTTTTAAACTGGTGAACACAGTGTATGCGCAATATATCACACGCGTTACCACCGGCCGCATCAACCGGATTCTGGAGCAGGCCCTGGCGGATAACGAACCCGCCCTGCACCGCGGGCGGCGCATCAAGTTTTATTACGCCACCCAGGCCTCGACGCGGCCGCCCACCTTTGTCATGTTTGTCAACTATCCGGCGGCGGTCCATTTTTCCTACCAGCGTTATCTGGTCAACCGGCTCAGGGAAGGCGCCGATCTGCACGCAATTCCGATCCGACTGGTGCTGCGACAGCGGACGGGCCGCAAACAGATCAGCGCAGGCCCCCAACGCCGGGCCAGGGCGCTCCGCAAACGCAAACGGTCGCGTTAACGTCATTGCCGGACACCCCTTGCGAGGTGCGATTCTTGGATTTATTCGAACACAGTGCCAGGGAAAAAATGAATAAGCCGCTGGCCGACCGCATGCGTCCGCGGCGACTGGATGATTTTGTCGGACAGGCCCAGGCGGTGGGGGAAGGCTCGCTCATCCGGCAGGTTCTGGGTGCGGACCGGCTTTTCTCCCTCATCTTATGGGGACCGCCGGGCAGCGGCAAAACCACCCTGGCCCGACTGGTGGCGGGCGCGAATAAAGCCCATTTCATGGAGTTTTCAGCCGTTCTGTGCGGCGTCAAGGATATCCGCCGGGTTATCGAGGAGGCCCGCCGCCAGCGTGATTACCACCATCGCCGCACCATTCTGTTTGTCGATGAGATCCATCGTTTCAACAAGGCCCAGCAGGACGCCTTCCTGCATCACGTCGAAACCGGGTTGGTCACCCTCATCGGGGCCACGACCGAAAACCCCTCCTTCGAGGTCATTCCGGCCTTGATGTCGCGCTGCCGGGTAGTCCTCTTAAAATCCCACAGCGAAGCGGATCTGACGCGCATTCTGCAGCAGGCCCTGACGGACAGGCAGCGGGGGCTGGGGCGTTGCGGCCTGGCCATAACCCCCGCGGGCCTGAATTTTCTGGTCCGCTCGGCCGACGGTGATGCCCGCCGGGCCCTGAACAGTCTCGAGATGGCCGCGGCCCTGTGTGCCGCCCCACCGGGCGGGACAGCGGATGCCGCCCCGCCCATCGACCTCCCGCATCTCGAGGCCGTCCTCCAGAAAAAGGCGTTGCGCTACGACAAATCCGGCGAGGAGCATTTCAACCTCATTTCGGCCCTTCACAAAAGCCTGCGCGGCAGCGATCCGGACGCTGCCCTGTATTGGCTGGCCCGCATGCTGGCCGCCGGGGAAGACCCGCTCTACATAGCCCGCCGCATGGTGCGATTTGCTTCCGAAGACGTCGGCCTGGCCGATCCGCGGGCCCTGACAACGGTCTTGAACGCCGTGGAGGCCTTCCGCTTTCTCGGTCGCCCCGAGGGCGAACTGGCCCTGGCCCAGGCCGCGGTATACCTGGCCACGGCCCCCAAGAGTAACAGCATCTACCGGGCTTATCGCCAAGCCGCCCGGGCGGTCGAAGATCACGGCAGCCTGCCCGTGCCCCTGCATATCCGCAACGCTCCGACCGGTTTGATGAAATCCCTGGGCTACGGCCGGGACTACCGCTACGCCCACGACTATAAGGGCGCTTATACACCCCAGGATTACTTCCCCGACGCTTTGAAAGGCACGGTCTTCTATAAACCCAGCGAACGCGGCTACGAAAAAGAAATCAAACGCCGCCTGGATCGATGGCGTCCATTGACCGGCAAGGCAAGGCCCCAGCCCTAGGCCTCAAAAAAAGTTGTAGATCCGGCTTGTTTTTTGGTCCGTCTACGGCGTTACATCCACCGGCCCATATCCTGATTTGCATCGGCGCTTGCGTCTTGTCGACCAACCTGAATCCTGCGTCCGCCGGTACAATTATTTATGGCCGTGGCCCCTGGTCGCATCGCACATGACTGACCTGCGGTATCCCTTGACAGGTGTTGGCAGAAGCCCTATTATTTTAAGTATATACCCAATTCTTCTCCGGATTGACTTTATAGGCCCATACCATGAGCGGCCCCCGGATCAACCGCCAACGGAAAAGGGGAACCATGCAAACCGTTCAAGACATCATGAGCGCTGATGTAATTACCGTTACCCCGGAGATGGAAGTCACCGAAACCGCCAGGATCTTGCTCGCAAACAAGGTCAACGGCCTTCCGGTGGTCGACGAGCAGGGCGGCCTGGTCGGCATTGTCTGTCAAAGCGATCTGATCGTCCAGCAGAAACGGGTCCGGATTCCTTCACTGTTCACCTTTCTCGATGGGTACATCACCCTGACGTCCAGCAAGCAATTCGAACGCGAGGTCGAGAAAATTGCCGCCTCGCAGGTGCGGCAGGCCATGACGCCTGATCCGGTCTGCGTTTCCCCTGACGACACGATCGAAGAAGTGGCCACCCTCATGGTCGAGAAGAACTACCACACCCTGCCGGTGGTGGAAAACGGGCGGCTGGTTGGGATTGTGGGCAAGGAGGATATGCTGCGAACCCTTATGCAGGAAAGCTGACAAGGAGGACCCATGGCCATCCGAACAATTGCCTGTTGTACCGACTTTTCGGACAACTCCCACCGGGCGGTGACCGAAGCCATCGACATGGCGGCCCGATATCAGGCCAAACTGTATATTGTGCATGTGCTGCCCCCCATGGTCAACCCGGTGCTGATGGACAGCGACTGGGTCCCTCCGGATTTGCCGCACGAATCCGCGCTCATCAAAATCGAGGAGGAGATGCAGCAGCTTTACGGGGCCAAAGTGCCCCACGAGGTCGATTATGAACTGGTGGTTCTGGACGGCCACGTCTCTTCCGAGATTCTTGAATTCATCAAGACCCACGACATCGATCTGGCGGTTACGGGGTCTTACGGCCTTTCGGGCATGGGGCTGGTCCTGTTCGGCAGCGTGGCCAAACGCGTGGTCCAGAAAGCGGCCTGCTCGGTGATGATCGTCCGGGATTCATAAGAAGCGGCTTGGGGTGGGGTGGTGCAGCGGAGCACCGATCGGTATCAGACCGGGATTTGGCGCCGGAATTGTCGGGTCCGGGCGCGGCCGTCGGGTTCGAAGGTGCGTTCCAGGAAGAGCGTGCTTCCGTCGGCGGCCACCCGCAGAACGCTCGAGGCCCGGGTGCCATAGGTGGGGCTTTGGATGAAGGCTGTGGCCAGCAACCTTTCCCAATCGAGATCGATGCCGGTATCGGGCAGGTTTTCATCCGGTGGCATATGCCGATCCTGCAGCAATGCCATCAGGGCTTCGGGGTCAGGTCGATGCGTTTGGCGGACGATTTCCGCCATGGCGTTCCTGGCCCGTTCGACTTTGGGCCAGGGGGTATTCAGCAGGTGGTTGCTGAGGCCGTGAATGCCCGGCTTGATCTCACGGGGCTGCGGTCCGTGATTGCCGTAATAGTAGAGCGCTTCTATCCGGCCGACCACGAGGTTGAATCCGTTGTAGCGCCGGCCGTCCCGGCTCAGGCGCTCGAGGTAACCGTCGGCCGCGGTGTGGCCGCCGATATAATCGCTTACCAGATTCCCGCGGGAGGGCGCATCCGGTTGATGCCGGCTGGGATCGCGAAAGTTCGTAATCGCGGCCAGACGGCCATTGCCGCCCAAACCCATCCAGGTCCCGCGGCCTCGAAGGTCCCGACCCGCCAGAATATTCTTCCGCTCCGGCCAGTAATCCAGTGGCAACGTCGGCCTTTCGTAGAATTCGTCTCGATTGGCGGCGATAATCAGGGGATAGTCTTCGCGGCATTTATACGCCAGAATGAGAAGGCACATTCGGGGTTTCCATTCGTATCGGGTTTATGTTTATCGGCGGGCGGCGGCAAGGACAACCCCCGCGTATCGGAGTCCCCAAGTGTGGCCGCTTGTCCCCACCGCACGCTGT
>JAERRP010000378.1 GCA_016735415.1 Desulfobacterales bacterium
GTCACGGGCGCTGTGAATGACGGGCGTATGCCCCCAGCGGGCAAAGATGCTGGCCCGCCCCACCATGCGGTCCCGGTTGCGTCCCCAGCCATGCATGAATAGCACGATGCCGACCGAATGCCCCTCGGGTGCGATCCGTCAGATCTCCAGATTGCTGCCGTCGATGGCCCGAACCCGGACATCTTCGATCTTTCCCCAATTCGGGGAGTCGACGACCGGTCGACGGGGATACTGTTGGACAAGATAGGTCAATATCAGTGTCAGCAGCAAATAGCCGCCAACGAGCATTGCCAGCGCGTAAACGATGAGCATAAGGAACTTCCCGGCTCAAGATTAGAAAAGGTTGATCGGATCAGACTGGGGTATCAACCGAAATGATGGGAAAATCAAGGCTATCGTTGCAACGGGGTCAATTTAAACGATGAAAGTTGCCCTGCCAGAGCAGCGGCCGTGGACATCAACAAATAAACGTATTGATATCAGGAAATTAACAAACTTTTCACGGAGGTCTAACAGAATTTTAACCTGTCCGTCCCATAATACTCTCACCTGACAGGGAGAGTAGAGATCCTACTGTTTGTTTTTGGAAATCCTTAGGGGAGAATGGCTAGAAATGACTTATTACGTTCATCAGGTCCCGGGCCGGTTGCGCGTTAAAGTGCCTTTTCTGAAACATCAACCGGCCAAATGCGCGCTTGTGATCGATGCTTTGACCGGGCACCAGGGTATTCGGAAAATTAAAGTCAACCAGCTTACCGGCAGTGTCGTCATAAGCTACGATCAATCCGTGATTGACGAAGGCCGGATCCTCAACGCTATGGAATACGAGGGCTTTTTTGACAGTGCCCGCGCCGTCAAGAATGACGCCCCCCTGGATCGTGCGGCCAATCGTGCCGGCAAGGCGGTCGGTCGCGCCGCCTTGAGCTATCTGGTCGGCAGGGCTCTCGAGTCCAACGGCCTGTCCCTTCTGGCCGCTTTCATCTGATTCACGATCACCCGCGAACGGTCGGGCCGCGGCTGGGCGCGCTTTTCCCGTCGGCCTCTTCATCAAAAGCCGTCCCTGCCCCATCTTCTTCGGGGGTGAATTTTAAACCCAACGGTTAAAACACCTCAGGATAAACTCACCGCTAAAACCGATCAGCAAACCGATGGCCACCTTTAATACCACCGGCGTCCAGCCCCTTGGAGCGTTCCGCGATGATGTTGATTCCGGTTTAGGATATTTCGTTTTGGTCGTCAGGGGATCGCGGGCAGCGTCTTTGAGACTGCGGCGGCGTGGTGGAGACACACAGACCTCCTTGTCAGATGGTGAGGATTTCATCACCCAGACGTTCGATTTCCCGGCGGGCCTCACTGCGCGGGCTCTGCTGCATGACCGTTCGCCCGGCAAGCAAGGCTTCAACATAACCGACCCGTTGGTGAATTTCAGTTTTAAGCACGGGCATCTCTGCAAAATTCAGCGCTTCACGGGCTTCGCGGCCGATCCGGGTGCGCGGAATCCGGCGGGTGATGAGCAGGCGCCCGGCCAATTGCGGACGCCGCTTCGAGGCCTGCGCATAGAGCGCTAAGGTTTGCCGGCTGGACCAGATGTCCAGCGGGCTGGGTCCCACCGGGATGATCACGCGATCGGCAATCCGCATGGCCGTCAGCGAACTGGCCCCCAACGCCGGCGGTGTATCGATGACGATATGCGCGCAACGTCGCAGCAGGCCTCGAAGTTCTTTTTTAGCACCCAAAGGCGCCTGATGGATGACTTCGAAAGTCTTTTCGGCCGCCAGCGAGGCCCATTGCAGGACACTGCCCTGCGGATCGGTGTCCTGCAGAGTGACGCGCAAATCGCGATAGGCCAAGCCACCGGCCAGATTGACTGCCAGCGTGGTCTTGCCCACCCCACCCTTCTGGTTGACGATTGCAGTGACCAAGGCATGGGATTCCCGAACCAAATGAAAGTCTATTTAAGATCGGCCTGAAGCACGGCCGCCCGATCGGTTTTTTCCCAAGGCAGATCGAGATCTGTGCGTCCGAAGTGGCCATAGGCGGCCAGGGTCTGATAAAAACGACCGGAAGCCAGGGCTGGCAGATGGCGCAGGTTGAAGTCCCGCAGAATCGCCGCCAGCCGGAAATCGAAATGCTTCTGGACCATGCGCGCAATTCGTTTGTCTTCGATGCGGCCGGTGCCGAAGGTCTGCACCTGCAGCGATACGGGCTGGGTCGCGCCGATGGAGTAGCTCAGCAGAATCTCGCACTCGGTGGCCAGCCTGGCGGCTACCACATTTTTGGCGGCGTAGCGGGCCGCATAGGCGCCGATCCGGTCGATACGCAACGGGTCCTTGCCGCTCAGGGCCTTGCCGCTGTGGCGGGCAAACTCGCCATAAGTGTCGATTGCATTTTTGCGGCCCGTCAGGCCGGAATGGTGGGTCGGCCCCCCGAAATATGGCCCATCCGGATTCACAATGATCCTGGTGCGGCGGTCGGGCCGGATGGGCTCCTCCTCGAAGACCGGCATCACCACCTGTTCGCGGATGTCGGACCGCAGTTTGCGCAGGGAGGGTTTCTTGAAGTCGCGCTGATTGGCCATGATGGTCACGCTGTGAATACGTCGCGGCTGGCGGGCCTTGAACTCGACCCCCACCTGGACCTTGCCGTCGGGCATGAGGTACGGCAGGGTTTTGATGCGCCGCACCGCCGTCACCTGCCGCGCCAGCCGATGGGCCAGCCAGATGGGATAGGGCAGCAGCGTCGGGGTGTGATTGC
>JAERRP010000457.1 GCA_016735415.1 Desulfobacterales bacterium
AGATTTTCAAAATTTATAAAAAAAATTAGGTGGGGAACCGGGGCCGTTCTGCTGGTGAAGGCCCGGCGCCGGCCCCTGGCCGCCTTTGCGGTCCTGCCGCTGGTGGTGGCGGCCTCCCTGTGGTTTTCGCAGCGGGTGCGCGATGTCTTCCGCCGGCAGCGGATCAAAATTGCGGAAATCAACACCCATTTTGCCGAAACCATCGGTGGTATCAAAACCCTCCAATGTTTCCGACGCGAGGCCGCCAACGAAAAACATTTTCGTCACCTGAACCATGAAAACTACCAGGCCGGCATGGACCAGATCCATCTCCTGGCGGTCTTCATGCCGCTGGTGGAGGTTCTGGCCGTCATCACGGTGGCCATCATCATCTGGTACGGAGGCTGGCGGATTCTGTCGGCCGACATGACCCTGGGGGTGCTGGTGGCCTTTATCTCCTACCTGCGCATGTTTTTCAGGCCCATCCGGGATCTGTCCGAAAAATACAACATCCTGCAAAATGCCATGGCGTCGGCCGAACGCCTCTTTCTGATCATGGACAGCCGCGAGCAGGTCCCCCGCCCCGCGGATAACCGCAGGGCGGTCGATACGCCCCTGACCGCCATCGAAACGATCGAATTCCGCAAGGTGGGGTTCAGCTACGTGCCCGGTGAGCCCGTGGTCACAGACATCTCTTTCCAGGTGCGGGCCGGCGAAACCGTCGCCCTGGTGGGCGCCACCGGTTCCGGCAAGACGACGCTGACCATGCTGTTGCTGCGTTTCTACCTGCCGGACCGGGGCCGCATCCTGATCAACGACCGGGACATGACGGCCATCGACCCCCAGGCCCTGCGCGCCCGTCTGGCCCTCGTTACCCAGGAGCCGTTTCTCTTTTCCGGTTCTATTCGGGAAAACATTTTTCCGTCCCCTGAAGCCCTCGGCGAAAATGAAATCCAATCCATCCTCACCGCCGCCAACTGCCGCTCGATCGTGGCACGCCTGCCCCGGGGGCTGGACACCCCCATCGGCGAAGGCGGCCGCGCCCTTTCCAGCGGGGAGCGCCAACTCTTCTCCATCGCGCGGGCCTTTGCCCGCAAGGCCGAAGTCATCATTCTGGACGAGGCGACCTCCTATATCGATTCCAACACTGAAACCCGGATCCAGGAGGCCTTGAACCGCCTCACCGCCAACCGCACCACCATTGTCGTGGCCCATCGCCTGTCCACCGTACACCAGGCCGACCGGATCATCGTGATGGACCGCGGGCGTATCCAGGAAACGGGAACCCATCACCAGTTGATCCGGCAGCAGGGCTACTATTACCGGCTGCACCGCAGCCATACCTGAAAGCCACTCTTGCCCACCGATTTCCCTTGCCAAAGAAAAACGCAAATGCTAAGGGTTTCAAGATCTTTTCGGACTTTAACCGGCAGGCCTGAAGGTTAATTCGCCGCGCCGCCGTCATTCATAAATTCCCTACCTCGGTTCCGCCAGGGAACCGGCAAGTTAAATTCGGTTTCGTTATCCGTACTACCTACAACCCAGATAAGGAGGAGAGGATTCATGGCTTACGATGCGGTTAATATGGCAGACTGGCAGATCTCGGAAGCAGCTGAAAAAAACATGCCCACGCCGGACGAGTGGCGCGAAAAACTCGGCCTCAAAAAAGAAGAAATGCTTCCAATGGGGCGGCTGGCCAAAATGGACTTTCTCAAAATCATTGACCGTCTGAAGGACAAACCGGACGGGAAATACATCGAAGTCACCGCCATTACCCCGACCCCCCTGGGGGAAGGCAAGAGCACCACCTCCTGCGGCCTCATGGAAGGGCTCGGCAAACGCGGCGTCAATGTCGGCGGTGCCCTGCGGCAGCCTTCCGGCGGCCCCACCATGAACGTCAAGGGTACGGCGGCCGGCGGCGGCAACTCGCTCCTGATTCCCATGACCGAATTCTCCCTGGGCCTCACCGGCGACATCAACGACATCATGAACGCCCACAACCTGGCCATGGTGGCGATGACCGCCCGCATGCAGCACGAACGCAACTACAATGACGAGCAGCTCGCCCGTCTGACCAAAATGCGCCGACTCGACATCGACCCCACCCGTGTCGAAATGGGATGGATCATCGACTTCTGCGCCCAGTCCCTGCGCAACATCATCATCGGCATCGGCGGCCGCTTCGACGGTTTCACCATGCAGTCCAGGTTTGGCATCGCCGTCGGCTCCGAGCTCATGGCCATTCTGGCCGTGGTGCGGGACCTGGCGGACCTGCGCAAACGCATGGACGAAATCACGGTGGCCTTCGACAAGAACGGCATACCCGTGACCACCGGCGACCTGGAGGTCGGCGGTGCCATGGCAGCCTTCATGCGCAACACCATCAATCCGACCCTGATGTGCACCGCCGAATACAACCCCTGCATGGTGCACGCCGGACCGTTCGCCAACATCGCCGTGGGCCAGAGCTCCATCATCGCCGACCGTGTCGGCCTGAAGCTGTTCGACTACCACATCACCGAATCCGGCTTCGCCGCCGACATCGGTTTTGAAAAATTCTGGAACGTCAAGTGCCGCTTCAGCGGTCTGAAACCGCATGTATCTGTTTTGACCTCCACCATCCGCGCCCTCAAGATGCACGGCGGCGGCCCCGCCGTGGTGGCCGGTAAAGACATGCCCGAGGCCTACGTCAAGGAAAACGTCGAGCTGGTGGAAAAAGGCTGCGAAAACATGGTTCACATGATCAACGTGATCCGCAAAGCCGGTATCAACCCGGTGGTTTGCATCAACCGCTTTTACACCGATACGGATGCGGAGTGCGCCGTGGTCCGCAAAGCGGCCGAAGCGGCCGGCGCCCGCTGCGCCGAGTCCAAGCACTGGGAACTGGGTGGCGACGGCGCCCTGGAGTTCGCCGATGCCGTCATCGACGCCTGCAACGAGGAAAACGACTTCAAATTCCTCTATCCGCTGGAGATGAAGCTGCGCGACCGCGTGACCGCCATCGCCAAAGAAGTCTATGGCGCCGACGGTGTGGACTGGCAGCCCGAAGCCGAGGCCAAGGCCAAGATGCTGGAAAGTGATCCCAAGTACGCCGACTTCGCCACCATGATGGTGAAATCGCACCTGAGCCTGACCCACGATCCGACCATCAAGGGCGTGCCCAAGGGCTGGCGCCTGCCGATCCGCGACGTGCTGATCTACTCCGGGGCCAAATTCCTCTGCCCCTGCGCCGGTACCATCAGCCTGATGCCCGGCACGAGCTCCAACCCGGCCTTCCGCCGTATAGATGTCGATACGGAAACCGGCAAAGTGACGGGGCTGTTCTAACCCTCTTGACCAAACGACCGCACCCGCGCTGCCGGGTGCGGCCATGAAAAATCCAATGGCCCGGAATTATTCCCGGGCCATTTTTTTGATGAACGCATAAAAAGTCACAATCCGGACGGATTTGTAAAAAGTTCGAGATACGGCTTGCAAATTCCGAGGACGGAGGCGTACTGACCGTACACCACAGTGACGAGGGCTACTAGGATTGACATTCATGAAGATACGCCTGCATCTCGGCCCCTACTGCATCGAAACCGCCATGCGACGCCAATACAGCCGCCTGCTGGCCGAATATTTCCATATCGAAGACGCCGGCGCCCGAGCGCGCTCTGAAAAGCAGATCGACTTGATCGGCCGGGCCTTGCCGGCCCTTGATTTCGGGCGGCTGCGCAGCCGATTCAAAGCGCTGGCAGGTGGATCCGACCCCGAAGTCTGGCTGGCGGAAACGGCCGACGGCCGCCTGGAACTGATCGTCGACGGCTGCATCGTTCAGGCTTTCAAAAAATAATTGCAATACAAAACGGCCGGCCCGCAAGCCGCCCGCTCCTATTCCTTTTCAGGCCTGGACGATTATCAAGTGTTCTTGGCCTGCTCCTCGTCCCGCAGCACCCGCCGCAGGACCTTGCCCACGTTGGATATCGGGATCTCGTCGCGGAAGGCGATCAGCCGGGGGCGCTTGTAGCCGGCCATATTCTCCTTGCAAAAGGCCGCGATTTCTTCTTCACTGCAGGTTTCGCCTTCCTTGACTTTGATGAAGGCCTTGACGGCTTCACCGCTCTTTTCATGCGGCACACCGACCACGGCCACCATTTCGACCTTGGGATGGGTAAACAGAATATCTTCTACTTCCCGGGGGTAAACATTGAAGCCGCCCACCAGAATCATGTCTTTTTTTCGGTCGGTGATGACGATAAAACCATCTTCGTCAATGTGGCCGATATCGCCGGTCAGGAAATAGCGCCGCGCGCCGATCTCCCGGAATACTTCCGCGGTCTCCGCCGGCCTGTTCCAGTAACCCTTCATCACCTGGGGGCCGCTGACGGCCACTTCGCCGTCTTCATCCCGCGGCAGTTCCGTTTCGCTGGTCTCCACATCCAGAATTTTGATGTCGGTGCCGGGCATGGGTAAACCGATGGAGCCGATCTTACGGGTCTCCGCATTGGTCGGGTTGGCGGTGGCCACCGGTGTGGTTTCGCTCAAGCCGTAGCCTTCGAAGATGATGGCGCCGGTCTTCTCCTCGAAACGCTTGCAGACTTCAGGCGGCAGCGGCGCACCGCCGGAAAAACAGCCCATCAGGGAAGTCAGGTCGAACTGATCCAGGAGGGCATGGTTGGTGAAAGCCACAAAGATCGCGGGCACCGACGGCATGAGGGTCGGCCGGTTTTTCTGGACGATCTTGAGGACCTCCGTAAAGGGTGGATCGCCGGCGCGCGGATCCGGAACACAGACCAGGCGACTGCCTGAGTAACAGGCGGACAGCATAGCGCAGGTCATGCCGAAGCTGTGGTACCACGGCAACACGCCCAGGTAACAATGAAAGCCACCCGGCCGAATCCCCTCCTTGGGGCCGCCCTTTTCGTATTCGAACCGGGCCCAGGTATCCAGAGCCTTCAGGTCATAAACGAAATTGGAATGGGTCAGGGCGGCGCCTTTGGGCACGCCCGTGGTGCCGCCGGTGTAAATGATCAGGGCCAGGTCTTCACGAGGGTTCACTTCAACCGTCGGCGGTTCGGGCCGGGCCCCGGCCACCACGTTGTCAAAAAAGAGATGCCCCGGCGCGTGGTGTTCGGCCTTGGGAATTTTACCCAGCAGGCCTCCCAGAAAGCCCTTGAGCCAGGGCAGATAGGATTTGACGCTGCAAATCACCACCGTTTCCACCGCTGTTCCTTTAACGGCCTCGACCGTGGTGGGATAGAACTGGGGATGGTCCATGCAGAACAGGACCCTGGCACCGGCATCATTGAGCTGGTAGTTGAGTTCCGAAGGGGTGTAAAGGGGATTACAGGTCACGCAGACCGCGCCGGCTTTCAGAATGCCGAAGTAAATCTCCGGGTAGTGCGGCAGGTTGGGCAGGAAAATGGCCACCCGGTCGTCCTTGCCGATACCCCGCGAATGCAGGAAATTGGCGACACGATCGGCGGTATCCTTGACCTGGGCATAGGTGCGGGGGGCGTCGCTAAAAATCGTGTAGATCTGATGGGGGTACCGGTCGGCTGCATCGTCCAGGATCGTATACAGCGGTTTGTCGTAATCGCTGATATCGTGCGGTACACCTTCGGGCCAGTGGGGCGTGGACCAGGCTTGATCTGCCATCGCGCATCCTCCTGTGGGTTGGAGATCTTTGCTCTAATTACTGAATCGCTTTCAGATCTGTCAAGCAAAACCCACCGCCACCGTCTTCGGCAAACAGCC
>JAERRP010000746.1 GCA_016735415.1 Desulfobacterales bacterium
ATAGTTGCCGATATAGCCCGAAACTTCTTTGACCTCGCTGTAGGAGAGCAGCTGAATGTTGTCTTCCTGGGCCACATCCACCATCTTGGGCGTGCCGATACAGGCGGCGCAATCCAATGTGGGGAAGGTTTTGTCGAACTGCAGCATGTGACCGCCGATGGTCGTGCTTTTTTCCACGAGATAGACCTGGTGCCCGGAGGCGCCGATATCCAGCGCGGCCTGCATGCCGGCGATACCGCCGCCCACCACCATAATGTCGGGATGCACCGAAACTTCCCGGCTTTCCAGTTCATGATGATAGCGAACCCGGTTGATCGCGGCCGCGGCCAGGGTTTTGGCCTTGAGAGTGGCTTCGTCTTCGTCCAGGGTCACCCAGGAAACCTGCTCGCGCACCGAGGCCATCTGGAACAGGTAGGGGTTGATTCCTGCCCGCCGGCAGGCCCCCTGGAAGGTTTTTTCATGCATGCGCGGTGAACAGGAAGCCACCACCACCCGGTTGAGTTTAGAGGCGGCGATGTCCTTTTCGATCATTTCCTGGCCCGGGTCCGAGCACATGAACTTGTAATCCTGGGAAACAACCACATCCGGTAGTTGACGGATAAACGCCGCTACTTCTTCCACGCGGACCTTGTAAGCGATGTTGATGCCGCAATGGCAGATGTAAAAACCGATTCTTGGTGCCATAGACGTCTCTCCTGATTAATTGTCGTTTCCGGCAGTTGTTTCGGTCGCCGGCGACGCCACGGATCCGGTCAACCGTTCCACGGCGTCCACCAGTTCGACGGCATCCGGCGGGCTTTTCAGAAAGGCCTCCGGCTCGGGCGCCTGGGGGCCGCCCAAGGCGCCTGCCATGGAGCGGTAGCGAAAAAGGATGTCGCGGCTTACGGAACAGAGCATGATCACCGGCACGTCGCGGAACCGCGCTTCGGACTTGAAGTGGCGGTAGAGGCAAAAGCCCTCTTCACCACACATCATGCAGTTCAGGATGATGCAGCTGGGTTTCTCCCGCTCCGCCATCTTTACGCCTTCCGGCTTGTTACCGGCCAGCAGGGGCTTGAATCCGTTGGCCTGCATGAGCGATCCCAACAGCAGCGCCTGACTCTCGTCGTCGTCAACAATCAGGACACGTTTTTTGGCGCGGCTGGCAGACAAGGCCAATCCCTTTGAATGAGCGTTTCACACGAATCAAAACACGGTTCTGGGTCGTGCCGCCTGTGCGCTTGAATCCCCTTCCGACAACCGGTCGAGAGAGAAAGCGAACCGGCGAAATTATGTGGACAGCGTTGCAGAATGCGTTGAGCAAGGTTGCCGGATATTCAGCGAGTCATAAAGCATAAAACATGCCATTATTGGATGGACGGAATATTACTTAATGATAACAGATGGTTAATATGGAAAAGGGGTGGGACGGCCTCGGCGACCGTTTTGGCAGTCAAATTTGTTGCAATGGGTTGATGCCACAAGCAATAATTGAAAAAAACAAAGTGTTGCGTTGTTGCAGGCGTTGCGCAGCACTTTGTTGCTTTGCAACACTATTCCGTCATGGGATGGTCGTTGAGGGAAAGGGATGGTGGATGGCCGGGCCAAGTAACCCGGCGCGATCACCGATGCGGCTTTCGATTCCAGGTACGGACGGATTTCCGAAGCGGGTGTCAGGATACGGGAAAGCGCAGGATAAAGGTCGTTCCTTCCCCGGGTTCGCTTTCCACCTGCACGCTGCCGTGATGGTCCTGGATGATGCCATAGAGGGTCGAAAGTCCGAGTCCGACCCCGTAGCCTTCGTCTTTGGTGGTATAAAAGGGCTCGAATATATGGGGTTTGTCTTTTTCAGCGATACCGGAGCCGGTGTCCCTGATTGTCAGGCAGATTTCCGGCGACGTTTTGCAGTGCGATGTGGACAGTGTCAGGGCGCCCCCATCCGGCATGGCATCCGCTGCGTTGAAAACGAGATTGATGATGCATTGCTGCAACTGATTGAAATCCCCGTTTATTTCAGGAAGATCGGTTTCGATTGCCTGTTCCAGCCGAATATTGCTCAACTCGAGCTTGTGCCGGCACAGCAGGATAGAGCGATGCATCAGGTCGGATACGGCAATGGGACCGAACTCCGCTGGCGATTTGCGCGAAAATGTCAGCAGGTTGGAGACGATCTGCGAACACCGGCTGGTTTCCTTTTCCACCAGGTCCAGATAGCGGATGAATTTTTCCATCTGCTCGGGGGAAACATTGCCCCGCTTCAGGATTCGCAGAATCAAGCGGCAGTAATTCAAAATCCCGGCCAGGGGGTTGTTGATCTCATGGACGACGCTGGCTGCCAGACGCCCCAGCGACATCATTTTGTCCTGGTGCAGGATGCGGGCCTGGTCCTCCACTTCTCTTTCCAGGCGGCGGATTTCTCTCAAATCCCTGATAAAGCAGACGGTCCCGGGTTCCTTGTCGGGGATGGCGACCTGGGCCACCGCCATTTGAACCGGAATACGCTGCCCTTTCATCCCGCAGAGCGTGGTTTCAAAAAGGGGCAGTCGACCGCGGCCGTCTCGCATACTGGCCTGCAGCGCTTCTTTCAGGCGGGTTTCTTCTTCCGGCAGCAGAAAGCGGCCCAGACGTACCTTGTGAAGAATTTCGGCTTTGTTGCCACCCAGCATGTCCCGGGCGCTTTGGTTGAAGGACACCACAACATCATCGGCGTCGCAACCGATAATGGCGTCCATGGAACTTTCGATAAGGCTGTTCTGGAAGGGAAGGCCCGCCTTAATTCCCCGGGTGGTTTTGTTCCAGC
>JAERRP010000101.1 GCA_016735415.1 Desulfobacterales bacterium
GGGTGGGCATCTTTCGCAGGCCGGGGCGCCGGCCGAATACGGCAGCAACGGGGTGGCGCGGCCGCGCGCCCTAAGCACGGTGGGCTTCCAGGCAGACCACCCCCTGGGCACCGACAATGGCATCATGCCGCACGCCGGCGGGCAGGTCGAGGCGATCCCCGGACGATGTCCGCCATCTGCGCTACCATGGCGGGGGTGAAAACCAGGCCGCTGATGTCCGCCCGGCCGTCATCCCGGATTTCGATGGTCAGGAATTTTAAATCGAGTTCATGTTTTAGGCGCTCGGCCTCGATCCGCTTCACCAGCGCGAGACGCTCCATGGATTCGAGGGCCGTCAGGCGGCACGCCTTGATGACCGCAGGCACCGCAAGCCGTCGCCGTTAGATGAAAACAGTAAGCATCATTTCGAGGGGCACCAGTCCTATTGCCGGCAAACGCTCGTTCCGGCCGAGGATACCACGCAAATACCCCTTGATTCTTCGGGCAATTCTGATGATACTAAGACGCACGCAGTTGAAAGACTTGATAATTATAGTAAAGACGGCCTCCGGCCGTCACCGGGAGGCATGGCAACCGCGTCTCCGGGACGCATTGCTAACCGCCTGTTAATATCTATCGACAACGGCGCCATCTGAATTTCACGACCCGCCGCGGTACTGAACAAACCCGCGCATTGAATTGCCAACCCTCCGATAGGGAGCCATCATGACCCACCCCCTCATCGAGTTCCGCAACATTCACAAAACCCTGGGCACGACTTACGTCCTTCGCGGGACCGATCTCAAGATCCCCAGGGGCGAGATCACCACGATCATCGGAAAAAGCGGTACGGGCAAAAGCGTCTTCTTCAAACACATCATCGGACTGATCTCGCCGGACAGCGGCGAGATCATCTGCGACGGCAAGCCCATGTCCGCGATGACCCGCGCCGAGCTTTATGCCTGGCGCGGCAAATTCAGCTACATGTTCCAGAACATGGCCCTGTTCGACTCCATGTCGGTTTTTGAAAATGTGGCCCTGCCACTGGCGCAGGGGACCAATTTGCCCCAAGAAGAAATCATGAAGCGGGCCCGGGAACGATTGCGCCAGCTGGACCTGGAGGGCATCGACCAAAAATATCCCGCGGAGCTCTCGGGCGGCATGCAGAAACGCGTGGCCATGGCCCGGGCGCTGGTGACCGACCCGGAAATCATTCTGTTCGACGAACCCACCACCGGTCTCGACCCCATCCGTAAAAACGCCGTGCATAGCATGATATCCGAATATCAGAGCAAATACGGCTTCACCGTGATGCTCATCAGCCATGAGATTCCGGATGTTTTTCTGATCACACAACAGCTGGCCATGCTGGACGAGGGTAAAATCATCTTCCAGGGACCGCCGGAAGACATTCAAAATATCCAGGACCCCATGATTCGCGAGTTCATTACCGGGCTTCAGAGTCCGCAGGACGAACTGACCGGCATGGACACGGTGACCCAGGGCAAGCAGCACTACAACCAGGCCATGGCAAAGTTGAAGAAAGGCCAGACGGCCTTTTCGATTGTTGTCCTGACCCTGGAAAGCATGGAGGAGATCAATGCGGCTTGCGGGTATGTCAAGGGCCAGACAATTCTCAAAAGCTTTTCGGCGGCCGTGAAGCCCTTTTTGCGCGAAGAAGACTCCTGTTCGCGACACGGATTGAACCAGTTAATGATGGTGCTGCAGAATGCCGGCGAAAAAGATACACGCCGCTTTTGCTTCAGCCTGGCCCAGAATCTCAAGGCCGAACAGATTTTGAACGGTATGAGCGCGGAGGTGAAGACCTTGAACGTCAGCGCTGGCTTTGCCGAAGCACCGATGGACGCCGCTTTCGACGATGTCCTGGCCAGTGCCGAATCGCGGGAGGCCACCTTTCTCGAATTCAGCATCAAATAAGCTTGCGCCGGCACCAGCCGGCATTTTTACCATCCGAACCGCACCAAGCGCAGAGGTCAACATGAGCCGTAAGATGGCAATCGTACTGGAAAACAAGCTCGAGGAACTCAGTGTAATGACACAGATGCTGCAGGTTTTCCTGCGGCCCTATCAGATGCCCTCCACCACCCTCTATGCCCTTGAGCTGACCCTGGAGGAAATTCTGGTCAACATCGTGTCCTATGCCTACGAAGACCAAGCCCCGCATGCGATCGAGTTCAAGGTCGCGGTCGATGAAAACATGATCGCCATGAAATTCATCGACGACGGCAAGCCCTTCAACCCGCTCACGGTCAATAAGGCCGATCCCGAAAAGCCCTTGATGGAACGGGTCGCGGGGGGGCTGGGCATCAATGTCGTACGAAAGATGCGGGATATGATGGAGTACCAGCGCAAAGACGACCGGAACATCCTGCGGATCTGGTTCCAGCGCCGTCAGGACGCTGAATAAGCCCTGTTTCCCGCAGCCTGTTGGACGGTCGCAGCGGCATGATGGAAAGGAAAAGATCTATGGCCCAATCAATCACGGAAGATCAAGGCCTGGCGGGGCCGCCCCCTCCGACATGGCTCAGTCGGATATTCGAACCATTCGGAGCGCAGGTCATGCGTGCGGTCGCCAACCTGGGCGCGGCCATCATCTTCCTGCTCAGGGCGCTCGTGCTCATTTTCGGTCGCAAACAGTTTGTCGCCATCGTTCAGCAGATCAACATCATCGGCGTCAAAACCGTCAACATCGTGGCCCTGGTGGGCTTTTTCACCGGGATGGTCATGGGCCTGCAGCTCTATTACACCCTGGTCAAATACGGCTCCACCGGTGTGCTCGGCTCGGCGGTGGCCCTTACACTGATCCGTGAACTGGGGCCGGTGCTGACCGCCATCATGATCACCGCCCGGGCCGGGTCATCCATGACGGCCGAAATCGGCATTCAGCGCAATTCGGAACAGATCGACGCCCTGTTCACCATGCGGATCGACCCGGTCGGCTATCTGATCAGCCCCAAGGTTGCGGCCGCGATTATCAGCTTTCCGATATTGACCGCCCTGTTCGACCTGATCGGCATCCTGGGCGGCTACATCAGCGGCTGCGTGATCATGGGGGTCAATGCCGGATCATATTTCTACCGCATTCAGAACAGCGTGGAGATGGCGGACATTACCGGGGGGTTCATCAAATCCTTCGTGTTCGCGGTTCTCGTTTCCACCATCTGCTGTTATCAGGGCTATTTTACTCACATGCGCACGGACAGCTACGGCGCGCGCAGCGTCAGTCTTGCGACCACTTCGGCCGTGGTGCTCTCGTGCGTATTCATTCTGGTGTCCGACTATATCGTAACCTCTTTTTTGCTGTAACCCATGCAAAGCGCTTCGGTATTCAGAAAGGTCAAACCATGAAAAAATACTCCAACGAAACGATCGTCGGCATCTTTGTGGTTCTGGGGCTGGCGGCCATCAGCTTCATGGCCGTGAAGCTCGGCAATGTCTCCATGGTCGGGGACAATACCAACACGTTTTACGCCCCCTTCAGTTCGGTGTCCGGCCTGCGGGTGGGCAATTCGGTCGAAATGATCGGCATGGAAATCGGCCGGGTGGCAGAGTTCCGGATGGATCAGGATAAACTGCAGGCCGTCGTGACCCTCAAGGTGGATAAAAATGTCCAGGTTTTTGACGACGCCATCGCCTCTATCAAAACTGCCGGCCTGATCGGCGACAAATATGTGGCCATCGCCCCGGGCGGCGGGGGCGACCTGCTGGCGGACGGCGATACCATCATCGAAACCGAATCGCCGGCCGACCTGGCCGATCTGATCAGCAAATACGCCTTTGGCGACGTCGACGACAAATAGGGCCCCGGCCGTTTAACAGGATGCCGAAGCGTAAAGCGGCAGTACGGGTTGGCGCCCCGCCCGGGGATGAGGCTTCCGAATGGACCGGCGCCGCGATAACCGCTGCCTGCAAATGGGATGAACAGGAGAAATGGCTATGCGAAAGGTCGGAATAATACTTTGCGCCGGCAGCCTTGTCTGGCTCGCCGGCATGATGGAGGCAACCGCCGGCGGTCACGCCGATATCAATGCCGTCTTCACTTCATCGAGTCATTCCGACAATAGCGACAATTGCGAACGCTGGGACACGCGTCCGGAACGCCCTTCCGGCACAACCCGCTTCGGTACCCGGACCGATCCGGAAGACGCCGCCCGCCTTTACGCCCAGGCCGCCCCCCCTGCGAACAAGGACGAATCCGAAGATGAATGGGCCGATGAGGACGACTGGGAAGATGAGGAAGGGGTGGCCGACGAGATTCCGGACCCCCTTATGGCCTGGAACTGGATGTGGTTTCAGTTCAACGATAAATTCTACCTCTATCTGTGGGAACCCCTGGCCGAGGGCTATGGCTATGTCGTGCCCGAAGGGGGCCGCAGGGGCGTTCGCAATTTTTTCACGAACCTGACCACCCCCATCCGCCTGGTCAACTGCCTGCTGCAGGGTAAATGGGATGATGCCGGTAATGAAACCGCCCGCTTTCTGATCAACACCACCATGGGGGTGTTGGGCTTCGGCGACCCGGCCCGGAAAGAATACGGGCCGCCCAAAGATGAGGATTTCGGGCAGACACTGGGTTATTGGGGGTTGAACGACGGGTTTTTCCTGACCTGGCCTTTTATAGGCCCTTCGTCCCTGCGGGACACGATCGGTTTTGTAGCGGACGGCTATCTGCACCCGGTCTCGTATATCGATGGCGACCCGACCAAGACCACCCCCACGAAAATCGCCATCAAAGCTTACGAGAAGTTTAACACGACCTCGTTTCAAATCGGCGAGTACGAAAAGCTCAAGAGGATGGCCCTGGACCCCTATGTGGCCATCCGCAACATGTATTTCCAGAATCGCCAGAAAAAGATTGCGGAATAACCCGCGGCCGACCGGCCGCACAGAATCTATCCGGATAAGCCGTTTTAAGACTTCATCCGGATAGCTGTTTCAGGCCGTCTTCAAATGTATCGAAAATGGGGAAAAAAGATGCGAAACCGCTGATTTCAAAAATATTGCGGACATTGGCGTTGGGTGCGCAAAGCGCGAAACGGCGCTCGTTGCGTTTGATTTCCTTGGCCGTGGCCAGAAACACGCGCAACCCGGCACTGCTGATGTACTCCATCTCGGAGATATCGAATAGAAAAGGGCCCTGCCCTTCACGGACCTGGTCCATAATTTGCGGCTCGGCCTCCTCGGAGGTAACGGCATCCAGACGCCCTATAATTTTAAAACAGAAAACGCTCTGTTCCTCGAAGGTCTCAATATTCATCGCTTACTTTTCTCCGTAGTGCCCAATCTGTTGGCGGCCGACCTGAAGCCTCTTGCCAATCGATCTAACCGAACCTAACTATTAGTGTAATGTGCGCTTAACCTGAACGACAAATAGTCGAAGCGGCGTTTTGATCGTGTCCTCACCACCGCCGCCCAACCGTTCGGGGGTTTCACTAACAGGGACAACGTATACGAATGCAACAGAATAATCAATCCTTCCGTCAGCCCGAGCTCATTCGATTGACGCCCTGGTTCAACCGCCCGGGATTGCGCCTCGTGCAATGGCTGCTGGAGCCCCTGATTCTCAATCTGACCGGCGGCCGGCGGATCAACACAGCCTATCGGCAAACACTGGAAACGTCTCCGCAGATCGATTTTTTCGAAAAATGTCTGCGCCAGTTAAAAATCGATCCGCAAATCACGGCGCGCGATCGCGAACGTCTGCCTGCCAAAGGCCCCCTGATCGTGGTCGCCAATCATCCTTTCGGCGGCTTGGATGGTATCATCCTGGGGGCCGTGCTGAACCGCCTGCGCGCCGACGTCAAAATTCTCGGCAATCATCTTCTGGGCCGGATCCGTGAAATCGAACCGCAGGTCATTCCGCTGGATGTGTTCAATCCTCAAAGCGCCGCCGTTCAGAACAGCCGGGCCATGATGGCGGCGGTGCGCTGGGTGCGCCGCGGCGGCTGTCTGGCGTCTTTTCCGGCCGGCGAAGTCTCACGCCTTTCGCTCGCGCAGGGCCGTATTCAGGACCGGAACTGGAGCCGCCATGTGGCTTCGATTCTGCGCCTGAGCAAGGCCACCGTCGTTCCGGTATATTTCCATGGCCGCAACAGCACCTGGTTTCAGATGGCCAGCCTGATTCACCCGCTTCTCGGTACCGCCATGCTGCCACGCGAAATCATGAACAAATCCGACCGCCCGGTAAAAGTCCTGATTGGCAAGCCGCGCCCCTGGAAAAAACTGGCCCACTACCAAAACGATGAAGATCTATCCGACTACCTTCGCCGCCAGACCTATTTCCTGGCGAACCGCATCGGCACGAAAAACATTCCGTCGCTGCCGCCACACGTCAAACGCCGGAAACGGCCGGAAAAAATCATTCCCCCGGTTCCGCTGGACCCTCTGAAAGCCGAAATTGCGAGCCTGCCCGAAGAACAGGAACTTGTCCGCCACGGTTCTTTCAGCGTCTACGTCGCCAGGGCGGCCCAGATTCCGCACCTGCTGAAGGAAATCGGGCGCCTGCGGGAGGTGACCTTCCGGGCCGTGGGTGAAGGAACGGGGCGGGCCCTGGATCTGGATCTTTTCGACGAATACTACCGGCACCTGTTTCTGTGGCAGCGCGAAAACCACGAGATAGCGGGCGGTTACCGCCTGGGATTGACCGACCGCATCATCGATGCCTTTGGCCCGCAGGGGCTGTACACCAGCACCCTCTTTCGCTTCAAGCCGCCGTTTCTCCAGGCGCTGGACGATGCCATCGAGCTGGGACGCTCCTTTATCAGCCCGGCCTATCAGCGCCACCACGCCTGCCTCTTTTTGCTGTGGCGCGGTATCGGGAATTTTATCCTGGACCACCCACGCTACAAAAAACTGTTCGGGCCGGTGAGCATAAGTCAAAATTACCAGGAAATCTCGCGCGACCTGATGGTTTATTTCCTGCGTGAGCAGAAGATGGACCGCAAACTGGCCCAATACGTAAGCCCGCGCCGACCGGTGCGCCTGCAAATGATCAGGGGGTTGCGGCCGGAAGACCTGCAAGTCGGTTGTGCCGATATCGAGACCGTTTCGATCCTGATTTCGGAGCTGGAAGAAGACGGCAAAGGCCTGCCGGTCCTGCTCAAGCATTACCTCAAACTCGAAGCCAACCTCCTGAGTTTCAACCTCGACAAAGACTTCTCCAATGTCATCGACGGTTTGATTCTTCTGGATCTCACCCGCACGAATGCCCGCATGGTGGAACGCGTGATGGGGGCCGCGGGCTTCCGCCGTTTCCGGGCCTATCATGACCGCAAGGCCAACCGGGAGGCCTACCGGTTGGCCGGTTGACCCGGCGGCGCCAACAGGATTCCCTGCCCCCATCGCATTTGACAATCAACAAGCCATCATTATTTCTTTAAAAAGCGTGGGCCGGCAATGACGGCCGTGTGCCGCCGGCAGACCCACCGGCCCTATAAAACGACCCCGCCTGCCGGGTCAACCGGCACAGGAGAGGAGATATATTATGGTTCACACCTGCAAAAACTGCGGAGCGGTCGCCAAGGAACCCGGACACCTCTGCAACCCCTGCGGCGACAAACACAAGTGCTCTTTTTGCGGAGCCCCCGAAGTTGACCCCATCCACATATGCAAAAGTAAACTGGCCGCCATGAAATTCGTCTGCGACGGCTGCGGCCGGGTGGCCATGGAAAGCGAGCACCTTTGCAAACCCGCGCCCATCGGGTAGCGCCCCTGCGAACAATGACAACGATCCGGGCCGAAAGGGCGGTACCGACCGGCACCGCCCTTTCTCTTTGAATCAATGCGGCTTGCAGCGGAGCCTCGGCCCGGCCCATTGACGACGGGCGCGGCCTGGCGTCCAACGCCCGGGGCCGGACAGGCCCCGGAACCAAAATCTACGGCTTCCGGACGGACGCCTGTCCGAAACAGATTCCGGGAGGCCTACGTCTCCCCGGCGCCATCGTTGAATATATAGCCCACCGAGCGGACGCTTTTGAAAAACTGCGGTCGTTTGGGGTCTTCCTCGAAGTACTTGCGAAAGCGGACAATGAAATTGTCCACCGTGCGGGTGGTCATGTGCCCGGTGTAGCCCCACCCGATTTCCAGAATCTTTTCGCGCGCGAGCACTTTTCCGCGATTGGCCACAAAAAGCTTGAGCAGTTTCATCTCCTGGTCGGTCAGCTTGATGTTTTTTTTAACGCCGCGGGCCCGGGCGGTTTCGAAGTCGATCCGATTGCGCCCGAATTCGATCACCCGGGGCACCTGATCGGATCCACCCGCCAGCACCCCGCCCCCGGCACGGCCCCAGTCCGCGCGCTTCAGCAGCCGCTGGACCCGCAACTGGAATTCTTCCAGGTTAAAGGGTTTGGTCAGATAGTCATCCACCCCGTTGGCCAGCCCCTGGATGCGGTCGTCCGGCTCCGCCCGCGCCGAAAGAATCAGGATGGGAATCCGTTCATCCTCCAGTCGGATACGCTGCAGCACCGAAAAACCATCGATACCCGGCAGCATGATATCCAGAACGATCAGGTGCGGCCGCCAGGCGCGCCACTTCTCCAGGCCGGAAATGCCGTCCACGGCAATGGCCACCTCATATCCCAGCAGCGCCAGATTGAGTTCAAGCCCTTCAGCGATATGCTTGTCGTCCTCAACAATCAGGATACGCTTGTCCGCGCTCATGCCATTCCCCCCGTTTGGTCCCCGTATAGCCGTTTGACCGGCAGCACCACGCTGAAAACGGAGCCCCGCGCATCGGTCCGGCTGGCGGCCTCCACCCGGCCCTGATGAATTTTGGCGATATGCTGCACCAGATTGAGGCCCAGTCCGCTGCCGCGCAGCTGGTTGTCCCCGGGGCGGCCGGCCTGGTAGAAGCGTCGGAAAATCTTGCGGCTTTCCCGGCGGTCGATGCCGATCCCATTGTCGATAAAATCGATTCGCAGCTGACGATGGCGGATCGTGAAACGGATGTCCACCTGCGCCCTTTCGGATTCGTTATACTTGATGGCATTGACCAGCAGATTCATCACGAGCATTTCGAACAGCGATCGATCGATCGGATAAACCAGTTGCGCGGCGGGTTTATGCACCACGATCCGGCAGCCCTCGAACCATCCGGCATTGTCTTCGTGGCATTTTTCGATCACCTGGACCAGATCGAGCGGTTTGAACTCCGCCTGGTAGCTTTTGCTCTCCAGGCGTGCCAGGTTGAGAATCCGGCTGATATTGTCCGAAAGCCGGCTGATGTCGGCCAGCATGTAGTTAATGTATTTCTTCTGGTCCCGGCGGGGCAGATCGTATTTCTGGAAGGTCTCCAGGAAAAGTTGCAGGGAGGTCACCGGGGTTTTGAGTTCATGCGTGAAGTTGTTGATAAACTGGCGCTGCAACCGGTAGAGTTGCCAGGTTTTCTGGTTGTAAACGAAAATGGTGAAGATGCCCATCAGGATAATGCCCACCAGGATGGACATCACCATGATCACCACCCAGGTTTGCGGCGCCAGGACCTGCTCCGCATCCAGATCGAAGCGGCTGACCAGCGCCTGGAAGCCGCTGCTGATTTCGATATACCAGTAGATGAAAAGGAGCAGGGACAGCACCAGGGCGATAATGGAAAAGACGAAAATGGCAATGGGGTGGAAAAACCAGGTTGTGCGTCGCATGGGCTCCAGTTACAATCAATCGCGGATTCAAGTCAACGCCGGATTGACGATCTTACCGCATCAACACCGTCGGATGCCGGTCCGGCCAGCTATTGTCCGTCCCGAAATGGTCTTTTTTGCCCTGACCGGCCGGTCGTAGCGGGTTTGCGGCTGCGGCGTACAAAAGTAGGCCTCACCGCAACCCCGCTGCAGCCGTATCAGAACAAAAAATCCTCATTTCTGAATCGGACACGATCGTGACATCTTAAATTCGTGGATTTCCGCACGGACATGATCTATTATGACGATGTCATGACCGTACGCATCAAGGGCTTGTTTGCCCCCTTGGCGTCCGAACTCAAGCGGCACGGCATCAACCTGTGGCCGCAAGAGACCTGAAACGTCAGCGCCCCAAAGGAAACCGACCATGCGTCCTAATGTCATCCTGACCCCACTCCGCGGTATGATGGCCCTGGCGGGCTATACCGTCAATACGATCTTCTGGTGCCTTCTCATTTTGGCGGTGGCTTTTTTAAAAGCACTCGTGCCCGTGGCCGGATTCCGCCGCCTGTGCAGCGCTGTTTTGCACTTCATCGCCATGCGCTGGATTGCCGTCAACAATCTCAATATGCGCCTGATCAGTCGCGTTCACATCCAGGCCCGGGGGATCGAGGCCCTGCGGGTGGACAACTGGTACCTGGTGCTTTCCAACCACCAGTCATGGGTGGACATCCTGGTGCTCCAGAATATATTTCACCGGCGGATCCCCTTTCTGAAATTTTTCATCAAAAAAGAACTCATCTGGATGCCGTTTCTGGGTCTGGCCTGGTGGGCCATGGATTTTCCCTTCGTCGAACGCTATTCCCGTCAGATTCTGGCCCGCAAGCCCCACCTGCGCGGACACGACATCGAAATTACCCGCCAGGCCTGCGCTAAATTCAAACATCTTCCGGTCTCCATCATGAACTTTGTGGAAGGCACCCGTTTCACGACCGCCAAAAACCGTCGCCAGAATTCGCCCTACCGCCACCTGCTGCGTCCCAAAAGCGGTGGGATGGCGCTGGTATTACACACCATGGGCGAACAACTGACCAGTATTCTGGATGTCACGATCGTCTACCCGCAGGGGGCGCCCCGCTTCTGGAATATGCTCTGCGGACGGTTGGGAGATGTCCGTGTGCATGTGCGCGAAATCCCCATCGACCGTGTGCCCCGGGGCGATTATTTCGGAAACGAGTCTTTCCGCGGCCTTTTCCAGGACTGGGTCAACGATTTGTGGATGGAAAAGGACGAACGTATCGCGGTCACCCTCAAAAAATGTGTGAACCAATCCACGGCCCCAACGGATTATTCCCAGGCCGCTTGATATCTGAGCATTGAACCTGCCGCCCGTACGAGGATGCCCATGGGCCCGTCTGAAATTCCGCCAACCCCATCCGCAGAGGACCCGGAAACATCGTCCCGGTATCGTATCGGGATCGATCTGGGCGGCACGAAAATCGAAGCCGTCCTGCTGACGCCCGAAGGCCGTCTTGAGCTCCGCGAACGGGTGGCCACCCCGCGGGGAACGGAGGACGACTACCGCGCCATCCTGGCCGCGGTCGTTAATCTGGCCACAAGCGTTCTCGAGCGCGTGCCGGCCAGCGGCCGGCTTTCGCCCATCGGCACCGGCATTCCCGGCAGCATCGATACCCACACCGGTCGGGTCGACAATGCCAACACGACCAGTCTGAACGGCCGGCCTTTTCAAACGGATATCGAAGCCCGACTGGGCCGGCCGGTGGGCATGGAGAACGACGCCAACTGTTTTACCGCGGCTGAAAGCCGTATGGGGGCCGGCCGGGGTCATGCCATTGTTTTTGGTATCATTATGGGCACCGGGGTCGGGGGCGGTCTGACCGTCGACGGACGGGTGCACCACGGCCGACACGGGATTGCCGGCGAGTGGGGCCATCTGTCGGTGGCGCCGGAGGGCCGTTTGTGCTGGTGCGGCAACCGTGGATGTGTGGAAACCCTGATCAGCGGTCCCGGCCTGACGGCCGCCTACGAAGCGCGTTTTGGCGAAAAGCCGTCCGTCGAAGCGATTGTGGAAGGCTACCGTCGCGGCGATACCCCCTGCCGCACGATATTCGAACAGTTTCTGGAAGACTTCGGGCGCTGCCTGGGCGGGCTGATCTCCATTCTCGACCCCGACGCCGTAGTTCTGGGGGGCGGGCTGTCCAATATCGACGAACTCTACACCGAGGGCGCCGCCCGTGTGCGCCGCTATGCCTTTCACCCCGATCTGCAAACGCCTATTCTAAAGCACCGCCTGGGAGATTCGGCCGGTGTCTTCGGTGCCGCCTGGATCGGCCGCTGATCCGATGTCGCCCCGATCCCCAGCCCAGCCGGCGCGTTCAATCCCTGACGTGTTGACGGGGGACCGTCGGCGCTGCTTCTTTAGAAGAAGTTGAGGCCTTCTTTCGGGTAAAAACGGATATTATCCTGTTTTCCGGGTCATCTCCGGCCGTTCCATCAAGAGGCGGCACTTGTTTTATCGGCGGCACTTCCCCAAAAACTGGACTCGGCCAGGCTGTCGTGCCAGTAAATCGGCGCAATCGCTAAAGCGGTACCGGTCGATGCTGCCAGCACCAATAGTTCGATATCAAATGAGAACGTCCTTACCTTGGTTTCCAGAAGTATTTGTCTTAAAAGTTTGGCA
>JAERRP010000030.1 GCA_016735415.1 Desulfobacterales bacterium
TCTTTGGAAATCCTCTACGTAGCCAATCTACGACTGTGGGTTCAAAATCTTTGCCGCCTCGGCCTGGACCAAAATCTACCATTTCTGGACGGACACTAGTTTGTTTGCCGTCAACCTTCAGCCTTGGATGCATTCTATCGATGAATCAAAAATTATGGACAGCGATATGCGCCTCCCTGGAAGCGGGTCAGGCCATCCTGGAAGTCTACCAGTCGGATTTTGCCGTCGAACAAAAAGCGGATAAATCACCGCTTACCCTTGCGGATCGACGCTCACACGAGATCATTGTTTCACCGCTGGAAAAAATGGATCACCCTATTCTAAGTGAAGAGGGCAAATCGATCCCCTATGAAGAAAGACGCCAATGGAATACTTTCTGGTTGATCGATCCATTGGACGGCACCAAGGAATTCATCAAGCGCAATGGCGAATTCACCGTCAACATTGCCCTGATCGACAATCAGCGCCCGGTTCTGGGTGTCATTTACGTGCCGGTCACCGATACGCTCTATTTCGGCACATCCTCACATGGTGCCTACAAGGTCGACGAGGCCCGGGCGGCCTGCCGCAACGCAATGGCCGACGAAACGGAATCGCATCAAGCCATCGATCGGCTGACCGGCCGGTCCAACAAGCTGCCACGGCCTACGGATGAACCACGGCCCTTTACCATTGTGGGCAGTCGATCTCACAGCACACCGGAAGTGGAGCGCATTGTCGACGAACACAAACGTATTTACGGGTCCGTGGATTTTATTTCGGCCGGCAGCTCGCTTAAAATCTGTATGGTGGCCGAAGGTCGTGCGGATCTCTACCCCCGAACCGGCCCCACCATGGAATGGGATACGGGCGCCGGACAGGCCATCGCCCAGGCGGCCGGCGCCGAAGTCGTGGAATTTCATTCCCGGGTGCCGCTGCTTTACAACAAGGAAAATTTACTCAATCCGTGGTTTACGGTAAGGTGGCCCTGACATATGAACAAGCCGTCCGAACCGCTCGTTAACCTCATTGCGGACGACGACCGCAACAAGCTCCTCAAGGAGCTTTCGTTCAATCTTCCGGACCTGTCGCTGAACGAACGCCAGATGTGCGATCTGGAGCTTTTGGCGACCGGTGTCTTTTCGCCGCTGGACCGGTTTATGAACCGTTCGGATTATGAATCGGTTCTGGACCGCATGCGGCTTCAAAACGATGTCCTCTGGCCCATTCCAATCGGTCTCGATATCACGGCGACCCAGGCGCAAAGCCTGGAGGACGGCCAGTCGGTTGCCCTCAGGGATCCCGAAGGTTTTCTTCTGGCCATTATGCACATCGAAGAAATGTGGCCGCTGGAAAAAGACAAGGAAGCCCGGGCGGTCTACGGCACCACGGATTCTGTCCATCCCGGCGTGGCCTATCTCTACAACCAGACCGGCGACTTCTATATCGGTGGTCCGCTGGAGGTGTTGAGCCCGCCCCTGCATTTTGATTTCAAAGCCTTGCGGATGACACCCCGGGAAGTGCGGGCCGTCTATCGGAAACTGGGATGGCAGCGCGTGGTGGGCTTCCAGACGCGTCACCCGATCCACCGCCCCCAGTTTGAAATGACCCTGCACGCCATGCAGCAGGCGCGTGCCAATTTACTGCTGATGCCCATCGTCGGCATGACCCGCAGCGGCGATTTCAATCACTATATTCGCGTGCGATGTCTCAAGGAGATCGGTCACCATTATCCCCCCGACAGTCACATCATGAATCTCCTCCCGCTGGCCATGCGAATGGCCGGCCCCCGGGAAGCCCTCCTGCATGCCATTATGGCCCGCAATTTCGGCTGCACCCACTTCATCGTGGGCCACGATCATGCCGGGGCCGGCAAAAAACCGGACGGGCAGTTCTTTTACGACGCGGAGGCCGCCTGCCAGACGGCCCGGGATTTCAGTAACGAACTGGGCGTGGAGATCGTTTCACTCAAGGAAATGGTCTATCTTCCGTTTGAAGATGAGTTTCGCTTCAGTGACGAGGTCCAGGACGGTGTCCAGACCATCGCCATGAGCGGAACCGACATCCGTGAGCGCATCAGTTCGGGAAAGCGCGTCCCCACCTGGATGACGTTTCCGGAAGTGATCGCCGAACTCCGGAGGTCTTTTCCGCCGCCGCGTCGCCGCGGCCTCACCATTTTCATGACGGGGTTGTCGGGCGCCGGAAAATCCACGATCGCCCGGGTGCTGTATGCCAAATTCCTGGAAAAGGGCGACCGCCCGGTCTCGCTGCTCGACGGCGACATCGTACGCCGCAATCTGTCCAGTAAATTGACTTTTTCCAAGGAAGACCGCGATATCAATGTCCGCCGGATCGGTTTTGTGGCCAGCGAGATCACCAAAAACCGTGGCGTCGCCATCTGCGCGCCGATTGCGCCCTACGAAGTCACGCGTAAAGAAATCCGGCAGACCATCGAACAGTACGGCAGTTTTTTTGAAGTCCACATCGCCACGCCGCTGGACACCTGTGAAATGCGCGATCGCAAGGGCATGTACGCCAAAGCCCGCGCCGGACTCATCAAAGGGTTCACCGGCATTGACGACCCCTACGAAATTCCGTCCAGCCCCGAAGTCGTGGTCGATACCTCCGAGATCACCCCTGATGAAGCCGCCCGGCAAATCCTGGTGGTTCTGGGGCAGAAGGGGTATATTTGATTTCAATCACCCATAAGTGGAGCACGATATGAACCTCGCCGTTGTCGGAACCGGGTATGTCGGCCTTGTTACCGCGGCCTGTTTTGCCGAGATGGGCAATGATGTCATCTGCATCGATATCAATCCCGCCATTATCGATAACCTGCAAAAGGGCCAAATTCACATCCACGAACCCGGTCTCGAACCGCTGGTAAAACGCAACAGCGAAGAAGGCCGCCTGCAGTTCACCACGGATCTGGGCGAAGGCATTGCAAACGCGCTGTTTATCCTCAATTGTGTCGGCACGCCGCCGAAAGATGACGGTTCCTGCGATCTGTCCTTTGTTAACGACGTGGCCGGGCAGATCGGGGATGTCATCAC
>JAERRP010000560.1 GCA_016735415.1 Desulfobacterales bacterium
GGCTATTCCTGCGCTTTCGCGCCTTGCCCAACGGGCGTCTCAACCCTGAAACTTGTGAACTAATTTTTGCGCGAACCCTGAGGGCACTACAATGAGGGCACGGAGGCTCTGAAGAACTGACCCTTCCCCCGGATGCAATAGCCCGGCAGACAAGCCGGTATCAGTACCGAATCGCCCTTGCGGAGTGTGTATTTTACCTGTCCATCGGTGGTTTCAATCGTGGCGGCCCCCTCGGCCATCAGCAGTATTTCAATACGGCGGTCCGAGGCGGCCGTAAATTCATGGTCGCCGTTCATGCTCAACCGGGCCAGTTCGAATTCTTCCGCCGGTGTATCGTAAATATTTTCAACCGGACCGACCGGACGGGCGGTTATGATCTGAGGTTCTCCGGCCGTAAATTGCAGGACCTGCATCAATTCCCCAACATCGACATGCTTGGGCGTCAAGCCGCCTCGCAGGACATTATCGGAATTGGCCATCAATTCGATGCCGACCCCTTCGAGATAAGCATGCAGTTGGCCGGCCGATAGATACATGGCCTGCCCCGGCGCCAGGCAGACCAGATTCAGAAAAAGCGGGGCCAGGATACCGATATCTCCCGGATAGGCCGTATGCAATCGCATCACCCATTCGGCCACAGAATCGGGAGACGCCTTTCGGCGGGCCTGTTCGATGACGTCGTCTATAACATCCACCCTGCGGCTATCGGACATCCGCAATAATTCTTCGAAAAAAATCTTAAGGCTGCGTGTTTCATCCTGTGCATCGAGTTTCCCGGCCATCGACATCAACGTCTGCGGTCCGTAATGCCGCAGATTCCGGTCGATTGTTGCGATCGGCCGAAAACCGTTCAACCCCCAAAAATCCGTCAGCGCACATATGATTTCGGGCTTATGGGAGGCGTCGCGATAGTTGCGCCGGGGCGCATCGAGCGGAACCCCCTGTCGATTTTCCCGGTCAAACCCCGCCCGGGCCTGTTCCCTGTCCGGATGGGCCTGAATCGACAGGGGTTCGGCCGCGGCCAAAACTTTGAATAAAAAGGGCATGCGGCGATTGAATTTGCGGGCCGCTTCAACCCCCAGGATGGCATCCGGATTCTCTTTGATCAGATCCGGCAGCGAAACGACATGCTCCTTCACCTTCAGCATCGAGGGCGCTTTGGGGTGGGCGCCCATCCACATTTCGGCCTGCGGCCGATCAGACGGCACCGCATCGCCCAACAGTTCCGCAATCGCTACGCGCGAACCCCAGGCATAATTTTGAATGGGATTGTCCAGTTTGAATATCTGATACATGTCCGTATCCATCAGGGCTCCTGTCGGTTTCATTAATGATCGTTTCATCATTTTATTTATTGAAGCCAGGATAAAACTCGTGCAATATGCCTGTCAAACGCGAACAGTCTCGTTTAGACGGCAAGGAAAAATACTTGATGCCCGACCCCGCTACCGATATGCCCATGCGCGCTTTTCGGATCCGGCTGACCGTCTGCGGAATGATCGGCCTGGCTTTTGGACTTATTTGGTGCCTTTGGCCATCATCGATCGATCCCCTGTCAGGGGGTTTAAGTCGAATGGGCCTTTATAATCGCCATCTGTTTTCAGCCCCCATTACGCCTGTAATAATTGATTTTTCCCCCACAACCTTCCGAGATGAACCCGGCACGGATGCAACGTCTCCGGAAATACTTCGTCTTCTGCTTGAACAATTAATCGCGGAAGATCCCCGGATCATTGCCGCCGTCGATATATATCGGGAAATGACGGGGTTCCTGCAGGGGCTGACAACCGTTGACGCCGACCCGCAGGCCGCAACCGTTTTATTGCCGGCGGCCGAGAAAAACCAGACTCTGCATTTCTACCCCCGGACGATCCCCCTGAATCAAATCGTCGGGCTCCACACACAAGGCGGAGGGATGCGTGTCAATGCCGGTTCAGAAGGCGTTCTCGACCCGAGCGTTCAAAACGCGGGTCCGATTCGGCCCTTCCATCTCGTGTTTCGCGACGGCAGGCAATCCATACCATCTTTTGCCCTTGCTGTGGCATCCCGATTAAAAGCCGCCGAAACGAACGTT
>JAERRP010000173.1 GCA_016735415.1 Desulfobacterales bacterium
GCATATTTTGACCAGCATGAGCATTGCGGGCACCTTGATTAAAACGCCCACCACGGTTGCCAGGGCCGCCCCGGAGGAAATCCCGAAGAGCATGGTGGACGTGGCGATGGCCACTTCAAAATGGTTGGATGCGCCGATCATGGCGGCGGGGGCGGCATCCGCGTAGGACAGCTTCAGGATGCGGGCCAGTCCATATCCGAGAGCGAAGATCAGGACCGTCTGAATGAAAAGCGGAATGGCGATCCATACAATCGTGAGCGGATTGGCCAGGATGACTTCTCCCTTGAAACTGAACAGCAGCACCAGGGTGGTGAGCAACGCCATAATCGTGATGGGTGTCAGCACATGCAGGAATTTTTCCCTGAACCACGTTTCTCCTTTCGTGGTAATGACCCATCTTCGGGAAAAATAGCCGGCCACCAGCGGCAGGGCCACATAAATGCCGATAGAAAGAAGCAAAGCCTCCCAGGGAACCGGCAGCCGGCCGACCCCCAGAAGGAATCCTCCCAGAAGACCATAGAGTACGATCATGGTGAGTGAATTGATGGCCACCATGACCAGCGTGAGACCGTCATTCCCCCGGGACAGGTATCCCCACACCAGGACCATGGCCGTGCAGGGCGCGATACCCAGAAGAATGCAGCCGGCCAGGTAACTTCGCCACAAAGGCACCTCCAGCATTTTAACCCCGTTAACCAGTACCACCGTGCCGGCACCGTGCTGCGCGTCCACGGGCAGATCGAGGCCAAAAGGCATCTTGATGTAATCCACCGCCTCGGGGCCGATGAATCCGTGGAAAAGGGTTCCCAGAAAAAACAGGGCGATGCCGTACATGCTGAAGGGTTTGACGCACCAGTTGACGACCAGGGTCAGAAATACGGGTTTGCCGCTTTTGCCCGCCTTGATGACCTCTCCGAAATCGATCTTCACCATGATCGGATACATCATGAAGAACAGACAGACGGCAATCGGAATGGATACCACCGGTGCGCCCCTCACGTCGATGGTCAGGCTGTCCAGGTAATGGGCAAGGCCGGGGGCGATTTTTCCCAGCAGGATGCCGGCGGCGATGCACAAAATCACCCAGAGGCTTAAGAAGCGTTCGAAAACGCTGGTCATTTTGCGGTCATCCTTGAGACTGGTTTCCGTGTTCATGTTCAGAATCGCTCCCTAAATAAGGTTCTTCTCCAATTTAGTTGGAGAAGAGGATTCCAGGATCCAAGGGGGCAAGGGTTTGTAATTTTTCAGCATTTCACTTGAAGCCTCAAATCCTTGAGCCCTTGACCCCCAGGATCACTCCAACTCTTTTAGAGGCGATCCTTAAATAATAGCGGTGAGTCTCTCCGGAAGGGTTGCAACCAAAGCCCTGATCTCATCCCGAACCCGCCGGTAGTGAACCAGAGCGTCTTCTTCGGTTTCAGCGTCCCGGGCAAGTTGCGGCGGGGCGTCGAACCCCACATGAACGATCCCGGCCGGTCCCCGAAACAAAGGGCAGGTTTCATGGGCGCTGCCGCACACGGTGATTACAAAATCCCATTGGCGATCGAGCCATTCATCGACAAGCTTCGAGCGCTGCCGGGAAATATCCACACCGGCTTCCGCCATGACCTTTACCGCCAGGGGATTGAGGCCGTGGTTTTCCACACCGGCGGAATGGGCCTCGATTTGATTGCCTTTCAAGTGGCGTGTCCAGCCTTCAGCCATCTGACTCCGGCAGGAATTGCCGGTACACAGGAACAAAACCTTGAATCGTTTTTTCATTTTGTAATCAAGCGGTAGTGTCGCCGGCAGCGGAACGGGATTGCCGGCCGCACAGAACTTCCGGGTCCATTTCCAGGATCGCTTCCAGCCGGCGCTGGTCCTTCGTGTATTGCGGGCGGCCGTCAAGGGATCGAAGAACCCACGCCAACGCTGCGGCGTACAAAAGTACGCCTCAACCCTGGATCCAATCTTTGATTTCATCCACCTTGGGTATTTTGCCGACGCTCTTGACCTCACCGTTCACCACCACGGCCGGGGTGCCGAAAACGCCGAACTCCGCAATTTCGAGAATATCGGTAACTTTTTCCACCGCTGCCTTCACCCCGGTTTCAACGATGGCCTTCTCAACCTGCACCATCGTTTGCTGACACTTGGGGCAACCGGGGCCCAGTACTTTGATTTCCATTGAATTCTCCTTTTGTTGATCTATTTTTCCGCTAGCCACCGTAAACACGGCCGAAGATCATACCGGTTATGGTGGACATGACCACCACCAGGCTCACGAAGACGACCGTTTTCTTTGTGCCCATCACGCTACGGATGACGAGCATGTTGGGAAGACTCAGGGCGGGTCCGGCCAGCAGCAGCGCCAGGGCCGGCCCCTGTCCCATGCCGGCGTTCAAAAGCCCCTGGAGGATGGGCACCTCGGTCAGGGTGGCAAAATACATGAAGGCACCGGCCACCGAGGCAAACAGGTTGGCCCCCAGGGAGTTCCCGCCGACCAGCCCAATGACCCAGCGGGACGGTATCAGTCCCTCGCCCCCCGGACGTCCCAGGAGCAGCCCGGCCACCAGAACGCCGGCGAACAACAGCGGCAGGATCTGCCTGGCAAAGTCCCATGTCGATAAAAACCACGTTTCGGTTTCACCGCGGGTGGTGGTCAACAGCATCGTAAAAACGATGATCCCGGCCGAGAAGCTGAGCAGCGGCGTCTGGGGGAAGATCATGGCCAGACCCAGAACGACGGCTCCCGCCAGGACCACCTTGTAGGCCCGGACGTTAAACCAGGCCACCATCAGGGTGCCCAGGACAAGGGCAAAAAAGCCGGTCAGATACCATTTAATGCTGAATACGGCATTGAAAAAGCCGACC
>JAERRP010000156.1 GCA_016735415.1 Desulfobacterales bacterium
GGGGTGGCGGTCATGCTGAACCCGGAGCCGCTGGCACCCTTTTTCGATCTGTTTCTCATCGGCGAAGCGGAGGTCATGCTGCCGTCCTTCCTGGCGAACTATCGCCGCACCGACGAACGCCCGGCGCTGCTGGACAGGGTCTCCCGCGAGGTTCCAGGCGCCTACGTGCTTGACCATTTTCAACCCGACTACCAGCAAAACGGCCCCCTCAGGGCGTTTACGGCCCTTGGCGACCAGTCGCCCCGAATCAGGTCCCCCAAGGTGGCGGACGTGGGCACCCTGGCAACGGCAACCACCGTTTTAACGACGGACACAACCTTCCCCGAAACCTGCCTGATCGAAGTCAGCCGGGGCTGTCCGCATGGTTGCCGCTTTTGCAGTGCCGGCTACATCTACCGTCCGCCGCGCTACCGCCATCCTGATTTTCTGGAAACCTGTATTCGCAACGCCTCCCGCACCGTCCGCCGCGTGGGAATGGTGGGGGCCGCGGTTTCCGATTTTCCCGCCATCGGTGAATTATGCGGCCGGGTTGCAGATACCGGGGTGCGGCTTTCCTTCAGTTCCCTGCGGGCCGACGCCCTGACCGACGACCTGCTGGCGGTGCTGCGTGCCAACCGAACCAAAACAGCCACCATCGCTCCGGAAGCCGGTTCGCCGCGCCTGCGCAACGTCATCAACAAGGGCCTGGGCGAAGAAGATATCCTGGCCGCCGCCGCCAAACTCGTCAGCGCCGGAATCCCCAATCTGAAACTGTATTTCCTGATCGGTCTGCCCACCGAAACCGATGCCGACGTCGAGGCCATCGTAACGCTCTGCGAACGCATCAAGGCCGTCTTTCTGGCGGCCAGTCGTAAGATGAAACGCATCGGCACCATCACCGTCAACGCCACCCCCTTTGTGCCCAAACCGGCAACCCCGTTCCAATGGGCCGGCATGGCCCCCCCGCGCGTGCTCAAAGCGCGGTTGCGCATCCTGCGCAAGGGCCTCCAGCGCATCGCCAATGTTCGTTTCCAGAACGAGAGCATCCGTGAAGCTTACGTACAGGCCTTGCTGGCACGCGGTGATCGGCGGGTCGCCGAGATTTTATCCCTCCACCATCGCCTGGGCGGCCGTTGGCCGCAAACCTTGAAAACCACACCCGTCGATACGGATTTCTTCGCTCTGCGCGAACGCGCCGCGGACGAACTGCTTCCCTGGGATTTTATCGATACCGGCGTGCACAGAGACTTCCTCTGGCGGGAATACCAGCGGGCGCTGGCCGCAAGCCCCTCGAAGCCCTGCCCCGGGGATAGGCCCTGCGAGCGTTGCGGAGCCTGCAACCAACCCGATTGAAAGCCTCCCTGCCGTTTTTCCGGCCGTGCTTTCAGCCGCGCCGTCCCCACCTTAAAGGACGGCCCTTTTCCGCCCTGCCCGGATGTCTGCCCGTCCACCTGTTTTGCCCCGAAAAATAAATTCATGACTTCGTATTTTTTTTGCCTCGCCAAAAACTTGAATGAAAAAAATGGCTTGCAGGGCATTGACCATTATGGTAGTCAAATCTCGCCAGTTAGCCGCGCCCTCCCACCTGAAACTAACATACGAAGGAATGGACCGACGATGACTTCGGAGAAAGATTTGAAACTGGTCTGCAGCGTGGCCGTCATCCTCTTCCTGGTCGGCGTTCTCTGCTACGCTGCCTTTCCCACCAAACCACCGGACAACCCCGTCCGCATTCAGTATCGAAGCGCCACCGGCAACGTCCTTTTTCAGCACATCAAGCACGAAAGGGACTATGGAACCGATTGCCTCGAATGCCATCATCATCACGCCGATGAGCAAGACAAGCTGATTGGCTGTGGCCAATGTCACCCCCGGGAGCTCGGCCAGGCGCCTGACCCCGAAGTATGCAACGGCTGCCACGACGAAGAATATTACGAAGATACTGAAATGATGGCACAAAGTGACGCCGCTCACAAGCAGTGCCAGGAATGTCATGCGGGAATCGATGCCGGCCCGCTCGAATGCGCTGGGTGTCACGTTCAGTAGCGGCCGACCCGTCCCGTTCTCAATTCCCGTTCAGTGAATCATGTTTAAAAGGGTTAGATCATGATGAAACAGTTGCCAGGCCTTTCGGGAGCATCCGTATTCCAATACACGCTCCTGCCGCAATCACCGCCGCCGCCCCAGGCTATTGCCAACACCGCTAAAGCCACCTTGCTGATCGATCAGACCTTCGAAAAAAAATCGCAGATGGCCCTGACCGAGGGCGATGCCGTCCAGACCGGCCAGAAGCTGGTGCCCTTCAAAGACAGCGGGGCCTACGTAATTTCGAGTGTCACCGGCAAGGTCAGCGCGATATATCCCTACCCGGGCGACTTCGGCAAAAACTTCACCGCCCTCGATATCGAAGTGGCCGCTGATGAAATGGCCGCGCCCGTCGAAGATCTCGAACCGACGCTGGATGCTTTGCGCACCTATTTTATCGAGGCCCCCGGCAAACCGCCCCTGGACCTCCTGGGTGATCCGGACCGCCCGATCCACACCATCGTGGTGAGCGGCGTGGACACCGATCTGCTGGTTGCCAGCAATCAGTACGTGATCCGCTCGCAGATCCATGCCATCACCAGGGGGATTGAAGTCTTAAAAGCCGCCGCCGGGGTGGAAAAAATAGTGATCGCCGTGCCGCGCGACCTGATCTCCGGTTTCGGGCATACCGGCGCCGATGACCTCAAGGCAATTTCGCCGGACTATCCCTCGGCCCAGCCCAGGCTGATTCTCTACCAGGCCTTCGGTATCGAAGTGCCGGCGGATAAAAGCTGTGCCGACATGGGTTATGCCTTCTTCAGCGCCGAATCCGTGGCGGCCATCGGCAAAGCTTATCAGTCCGGACAGGTTCCGGTCGAAAAAATCATCACCCTGATCGACAAATCCGGCCGTCCGAAAATTGTGACCGCCCGGCTGGGAACGCCGGTCGACACGATCCTGCAGGCGGCCGGGATTTCGACCGCCGACCGGGATCGGCTGATTCTGGGCGGCCCCATGACCGGTACGGCCCTTTATGACGAAAAACAGGTCGTGCGGGCCGATACCGACGCCGTTATGGTGCAGGACGCCGCGGATGTCACCCTGGTATCGGATTACTCCTGCATCAACTGCGGTGAATGCGTGCGAGCCTGTCCGGTACGGATACAGGTCAACATGCTGGTGCGGTTCCTGGAGGCCGGCCAGTATGAAGACGGGGCCGAACTGTATGATCTTTATTCCTGCGTCGACTGTGGTCTCTGCAGCTATGTCTGTGTGGCCCGAATCCCCATCTACCAATACATCCGTCTGGCCAAGTATGAACTGGCACGGGCGAACGCGGTAGCGGAGGCTCCTGATGAGCAGTAAAAAAATGTTTATCGTCTCACATGCCCCCTTCTGGCATAACGGGAGCAATATCCCGGAACGATGCTACGGCATGATCTGGGCGGCTTTACCGGCCGTGGCCCTGGGAATCGTGCAATACGGTCTGCCGGCCGTGGGCGTGATTTGTCTGGCCGTTTCCACCGCTATTCTGGCGGAATGGCTGATGAACCGGGCGACCAAACGCTCCCTCACGATTACCGACGGCAACGCCGCCCTGTTAGGCCTGCTGTTTGCCATGCTGATCCCGGCCACCACACCCTGGTGGGTGGTTATGGTGGGCACAATTCTGTCGGTTGTCATCGGCCTGCACATCTTCGGCGGCATCGGTGCCAACCCCTTCCACCCGGTGGTCGTGGCCATGATGATGCTGACCGTTTCCTGGCCCGAGTTTCTGGATTTCAACGCCTCCCTGGTCAATTACGACTTCACATTTAACGCCATATTTCCGCTGACCCTTTCCAAAAATTTCGGCCCGGCCGCCGTGACGGACTTTACGCCCCTGAACCTCCTGCTGGGGAGGCAAGTGGGCGGTATCGGGACCACCTTCGGTCTGGGTCTGATCGCGGGCGGCATTTACCTGATGGCCAAACGCTATATCCGCTGGGAGGTCTGCCTGTCCTTTCTGGCCGGCATTTTTCTGACCGCCCTCGCGTTTCATCTGGCCGAACCGGATCGCTATGCCGGACCGATCTTCCACCTTTTGACCGGCTACACCCTGATCTGTGCCTTTTTTCTGCTGCCGGAAAGCGCGTCCTCCCCGGTCAATCCGATTCCCATGTTCATCTACGGGGCCGGGGCCGGCATTCTGACCATGCTGATCCGCAATATCGGAAACTATTACGATGGTGTTCTTCTGGCCGTGCTGTTGATGAATCTCGTTAATCCGCTGCTGGACAAGATCAGACCGAAAGCATTGGGAAAGGTGGCTTAACATGGGTGAAATGATAAAAATGGTCGTCGTGCTCACCCTCCTGAGTTCGCTCTCGGGCGGCGTACTGGCCTATGTAAAGGAAAGCACCCAGGAACGTATCGAAATTCAGGTTTTACAACTGGTCAAAGGGCCGGCTATCAACACCGTTTTCAAGGACGCCGCCAACGACCCGGTGGCCGATCGGTTCAGTCTCCAGGACGGCGACAAAAAACTGGATTTCTTCGTTGCCAAAATCGACGGCAAGGATATGATCGCCTTTGAAACCTTCGGCAAGGGTTACGGCGGTGACGTCGGGATGGTGGTCGGCATCGACGTCGCCGACGATAAAATCTACGGCGTCGGCGTCACCACCCACAGTGAAACGGCCGGTCTCGGCTCCAAAGCCAAGGAAGATCCTAAATTCGCGGCCCAGTTTGCCGGCATGTCAATTCTGGAACCCGTCAAGGTTTCCGGTGATGGCGGCAAGGTCAACGCCTTGAGCGGGGCCACGATCACCTCGAAGGCCGTCTGCTCCGCAGTCACCGACGCCGGTGAAATTTACCAGAGGCTTAAACCCCAAATCGATGAGCAATTGAAAGCATTCAAGTAACAGGGAGAACCCATGGCGAAATCGATATCACATGAATTTGTTAAAGGCCTGTGGGAAGAAGTTCCCCCGTTCCGACTGGTCCTGGGACTCTGCCCCGTGCTGGGCGTCACCACCAAGATGCAGTATGGCATCGGCATGGGATTGGCCACCACCTTCGTTCTGGTCTGCTCGAATGTACTCGTTTCCATGTTGCGCAAGGCCATCCCGGCCAAAGTCCGCATCGCCTGCTTCATCATCATTATCGCGACTTTCGTGACCCTGGTGGAACTGGTGATGCAGGCCTTTGCCTATCCCCTCTTTCTGCAGCTGGGCATTTTCATTCCGTTGATCGTGGTGAACTGTATCGTCCTCGGCCGGGCTGAAGCCTTCGCCTCCAAAAACGGGGTTTTCCTTTCCATTGCCGATGGTTTGGGCATGGGTATCGGTTTCACGCTCTCGCTCGCCGCGTTAGGCGCCTTGCGCGAAATTTTAGGCGCCGGCACCCTGACCCTCTGGGAAGGCATTGAGTTGTTTAACATCATCAATGTTTTCCCGGGATTTCACCCTTTCAAATTCATGGTTCAGGCCCCCGGCGCGTTTGTCTGTCTCGGAATCATGCTGTGCTTCATGAACATGGTGGGCAAGAAATAGGAGATACCCCATGGGCGACTATATTGTCCTCATCATCAGCTGCATTTTCGTCAATAACATCCTGCTGGCCCAGTTTCTGGGGAACTGCCCGTTTTTCGGGACTTCCAAAAAAATGGAAACGGCCGTGGGGATGGGCATGGCGGTTATTTTTGTACTGGTCCTGGCCGGTGTGATCACCTGGATAATTTATGCTTTTCTGCTGGTCCCCCTGGAGTTGACGTATCTGCGGACCATCGCCTTCATTCTGGTGATCGCCGCCCTCGTGCAGTTCGTGGAAATGTTCCTCAAAAAAAGCATCCCGGCCCTTTATGCCGGGCTGGGCATCTTCCTGCCGCTCATTACGACCAACTGCGCCGTATTCGGGGCCTGCGTGATCAATATCGACAAGGAGTATTCCTTCATGCAGGCCCTGGTGGCGTCCTTCAGCTATGCGGCGGGTTTCGCGCTGGCCCTGATCTTGTTTGCCGGTGTGCGTGAGCGCATCCTGCTGGCCCGGGTGCCCGGCCCCTTGCAGGATACTTCCATTGCGCTGGTAACCGCCGGTATCATTTCCCTGTCGTTCTATGCCTTCAAGGGAATGGTCTAGCCCCAACCCCTCGGGTGGTTTTGGCTTCCACCGCCCGCAGCATCCGGTACCGGGCGGTGGACGTTTAACACTATGAAATACTATCCTTTGCGCTTGGCCTGCATTTCTCTTATCCTCCCGCTTTTTCCTGAATGTCGCACGATTGCATCAAGGATGAAAACCCTCAAGGAGGTAGACTGTGCTTGACCCTGTTACGGTATCGGTATTGACCCTGATGGGCATCGGCGCCACCTGCGGCACCGTTCTGAGTCTGGCGTCCAAGATTTTCTATGTTTACGAAGACCCCCGCATCGCCGAAGTGGAATATTTTCTGGCCGGTGCCAACTGCGGCGGGTGCGGATACGCCGGATGCTCTGCAGCCGCGGTCGGCGTGGTCAACGGCAAGGCGCCGCCCAGTGTCTGTGTCATCTCCGGTCCGGAGACCACCATACAAGTGGCCGAGGTCATGGGCGTCGATCCCGGTAGTGCTGAACCGCTTCTTTCCGTCAACGAATGCGAAGGCGGTATTCGGGCCGAAAACAAATTCCTGTATGACGGCGTCAAAACCTGCAGCGCGCTGGCCGCTATGTATGGCGGTCAGCGGGTTTGCTCCATCGGCTGTATCGGCAAGGGCGACTGCATCAGGTCCTGCCAGTTCGACGCCATCCACATGGGCCCCAACGGTTTTCCGGTGGTCGATGACATCAAGTGCGTCGGCTGCGGGGCCTGCGAAAAGGCTTGCCCCAAGGATATTATCCATGTGCGCACCATGTCCGAACGCCTGCTGCATTTCAACCAGACCGACGATGCCCTGGCGCCCTGCCAGCAAACCTGTCCGGCCGAAATCGACATTCAACGCTACATCGCCCAGATTCGCGAAGGCGATTTTGAGGGCGCGGTCCATACCATCCGTGAACGCAATCCGCTGCTGCTGTCCTGCGGACGGGTCTGCCCCCATCCCTGTGAAGACATGTGCCGGCGAGGCATCGAAGACGAGGCGGTGTCGATCAACCAGTTGAAGCGCTTTGTGGCCGACTACGAGATGAACTCCGGACGCCGTCTGCCCATTGCCTGTGCGCCCGACACCGATAAAAAGGTGGCCGTCATCGGTGGTGGACCGGCGGGCCTGAGCTGTGCCTATTTTCTCCGCCGCCTGGGCCACAGCGTTACGATTTACGATATGATGCCCCGGCTGGGGGGTATGACCCGCTACGGTATCCCCGAGTACCGCCTGCCCAAAGAGGTCCTTCAATGGGAAACCGACGGTATTCTGGCGCTCGGCATCGAATTCAAGGGCAATGTCAAACTGGGGCGCGACTACACCATCGATTCCCTGCGGACCGAGGGGTTCGACGCCATTTTCCTGGGGGTCGGGGCCTGGAAAGATTACAAGCTCCGGGCTGAGGGCGAGGATCTCAACGGCTGCTATACCGGCATCGATTTCCTGACCCGCTTTGCCAGCCACCAGCAGGGCGACATCTCCGAAGAAATCCCGATCGGCAAGCACTGTGTGGTCATCGGGGGCGGGAATACCGCCATTGACTGCGTGCGCACCCTTATCCGCCTGGGCGCGGATGAGGTTTCGATTGTCTACCGCCGGACCCGCAAAGAAATGCCGGCCAACATGGTCGAAATCGAAGCCGCAGAGCACGAAGGCGTTCAATTCCATTTCCTGGCCGCACCGGTCAAAGCCATCGGCGACGACAACGGGTATGTGACCCAACTTGAGTATCTCAAAATGGAACTGGGCGAACCCGACGCCAGCGGTCGACGACGCCCGGTGCCGATCGAGGGATCGGAAACGCTGATGGACATCGACAT
>JAERRP010000796.1 GCA_016735415.1 Desulfobacterales bacterium
AGCCAAACTGCAGGACACGCGTTAGGCTACTTTTCCGCATAAACATCCGCCACTTTCAGGGCCTCGTCCATGATGGCGATGCCTTCGTCGATTTCGTCTTTGGTGATGATCAGGGGCGGCGCCATGGCAATCACCGAACCGGGATTGGCGGCCATGGCCATCATGCCCAGCTCGCCCAGTTTCTTGGCGACTTCGATCTTGGGGTTTATCCCGGGCTTGATCTTTCCACCAACCGGTACCATGGGTTCTTTGGTCTTGCGGTTTTTGACCAGTTCGAGCCCGACAAACAGCCGCAGGCCCCGAACATCACCCACGCAGGGGTGCTTTTCCTTAAGCTCCCGGGCTTTTTCCAGAAGATAGGCGCCCATATTTTTGGAGTTTTCAATCAAGTTGTCGGTCTGGTAGATCGGGATCAGAGCAAGGGCTGTTGCACAACCCAAAGCATGGCCGGCATACGTGGCCCCATGGCTGAAAAATTGTTCCTTGAACCGGTCTCCGATGTGCTTGCGCACCACCGTCGCCCCCAGGGGCAGATAGCCGCAGGTCATCCCCTTGGCCAGAGTCATGATATCCGGAACCACATCCCAGTGATTCATGGCAAACCATTCGCCGGTTCTTCCGAATCCGGTCATGACCTCGTCTGCAATCATGAGAACGCCGTGCTTGTCACAGATTTCCCTTAGCATTGGAAAATACTCCTTGGGTGGGACGATGATGCCGTTGGCACCGGTTACCGGTTCACAAATGATGCCGGCCACCTTGTCGCCGCCGCCCTCCAACTCAATGGCTTCATCGATATATTTCACACATTGAAGATCACATGAGGGATAACTTTGACCGAGCATGCAGCGATAACAATAGGGCTGAGGCACCTGGATCATCTCGGTGCCACCCATCACCTGGGCCCAGTTGCGTGCATCGCCGGCAGAAAGGCTCATGGAGGTTGCGGTGGCGCCGTGGTAGGTACGGTATCGGGTAATGATCTTTCGCTTGCCCGTGTACTGATGACAGATCTTGATGGCGGCCTCGTTGGCTTCCGTTCCGCCAAGGGAAATAAACGATCGGGAGAGGTCTCCGGGCGTAATTTCAGCAAACATTTTAGCCAGCATGGCCCTGGGTTTCGTGGACATGCTGGGCGCAAAGGATGTCAGTGTCTGGGCTTGCTGGCAAATGGCTTCAATAACACGAGAATCCTGGTGGCCGATGCTGTGGCTGACAAAACAGGAACTGAAATCCAGCCGCTCCCGGCCGTCTTCGGTGGTAAACCGAATCCCCTTGGCGGAAACCACCCGGGGCGGTGACTGGGCCGGCTGATAGGACCAGGACTGGAAATTGTTTTCCACCTCATAGCGGTCGAGGTCTTCTTTTGATGAAGGAATATTTTTAAGATCAATCATTTTTCTATCCCCAACAATCTATAGAAATTATTTTTAATTTCCCCTTATGGCTCGCGCAAAAATAAATTAGCAATTTTCAGCGTTGAGGCGCGCGTCGGGCAAGGCGCAAAAGCGCAGAAATAGCTGGCCTATTCCGAGTTTTTGCAACGCCGCCCGGCGGGATGCATCGGCGCTGAAAATGTGAAGTTATTTTTTCGTGCGCCTTTAAGCACCTTCCTGGGGACGCATGTCGGCCTTGTCGATTCCGGCAACCGGAACCGGCTTTTTCATGGCATCACGACGGAACGGTTCGCCCAGTTCCTGGTTCAGCAGAACCTCGATGAAAGTGGTCTTGCCTTCTTCCATCTGCGCCTTGATGGCGACGCTCAGTTTCTCGTTCAAATCATCCATTGAGGTTGCCTGAACGCCTTCTTGCCCACAGGCACGCGCGATGCCGGCGTAGGAAACATCAAGATCCAGTTCAGTCCCCACAAAATTGTCGTTGAACCAGAGGGTGGAGTTCCGTTTCTCAGCCCCCCACTGGTAGTTGCGGAAGATGATCATGGTGATGGCAGGCCATTCGTCACGTCCGCAGGCCGACATTTCGTTCATGGAAATACCAAAGGCACCGTCACCGGCAAAACCAACCACCGGAACGTCGGGCTGTGCGATTTTGGCGCCCAGGATTGCCGGGAAACCATAACCACAGGGTCCGAACAGACCCGGGGCCAAGTATTTGCGGCCTTCTTCGAAGGTCGGATAGGCAGCACCAATGGCGCAGTTGTTGCCGATGTCGGAGGAGATGATTGCGTCTTGGGGAAGGGCCGCCATGATCGCGCGCCAGGCCATGCGAGCCGTGATTTTTTCCGGCTCACGGTTGCGGGCACGCTCGTTCCAGGTGGTACCGGGATCGTCTTCTTCGTGATCCATGGTGGCCAGTTCCTGGGCCCAGTCTGCTTTGGTTTTTTCTATGGTTGCTTTGCGCGCTTCGCGGCCGGCGTCACCGGCAGTGGCAGAGAGTTGGGCAAGAATGGCGTTGGCAACTTTCCGGGCGTCACCGACGATGCCCACGGCGACGGGTTTGGTGAGGCCAATGCGGTTGGGATTGAAATCTACCTGAATAATAGCCGCGTCAGTTGGCCAGTAGTCAATACCGTAGCCCGGCAGGGATGAAAAAGGGTTCAAGCGGGTACCGAGGGCCAGCACAACGTCAGCCTTGGAAATCAGCTCCATTCCGGCTCTTGATCCATTGTAACCCAGCGTACCAGCGAACAGCGGGTGGCTGCCCGGGAAGGCGTCATTGTGCTGGTAGCCGCAGCAGACCGGGGCGTCCAGGCGTTCGGCCAGTTCCATTGAGTCCTTGATGGCGCCGCCGATCACAACGCCACCGCCGTTCAGGATCACGGGAAATTTGGCGTTGGACAGAAGTGCTGCGGCGCGGGCGATGGCTTCTTCGCCGCCGGCCGGACGCTCGAAATCAACAATGGCAGGCAGTTCAATGTCGATCACCTGGGTCCAGAAGTCACGGGGAACATTGATCTGGGCCGGGGCGGAGGCATGCTTGGCCTGCATGATCACCCGGTTGAGAACCTCGGCAATGCGGGACGGATGCAGAACTTCTTCCTGATAGGCAACCATTTCCTTAAAAATGTTCATCTGCGGTACTTCCTGGAAACCGCCCTGCCCCATGGTCATATTTGCCGCCTGGGGTGTTACCAGCAGCAGAGGGGTGTGGTTCCAGTAGGCGGTTTTTACCGGTGTAACGAAGTTGGTGATGCCGGGGCCGTTCTGGGCCACCATCATGGACATCTTGCCGGAGGCGCGGGTGAAACCGTCCGCCATCATACCGGCGTTGCCTTCATGCCCACAATCCCAGAAAGTGATGCCGGCTTTGGGAAACAAGTCCGAGATCGGCATCATGGCCGAACCGATAATACCAAACGCGTGTTCGATTCCATGCATCTGGAGGACTTTAATAAAGGCCTCTTCGGTGGTCATTTTGATCTTGCTCATGGTGTTCCTCCTTCAATGTCTGTTGTCCAAAAAGTTGTTAATTTTTCAGGCATCAGATATCTAATGCCCTGTCAAGACAAATGAATACAGCCATCAATGGGTATAGTTTTGCAAATAATTGTAAAAATCAATTTCGTTGCTATCAAGGCCATAGGTATATACGAAACTTGTTGCAAGCTTGGTAGCAACGATGGCGTTGAGATAGTTATCAGGCACCCGCTGCAAGATATTCTCCAGCCCGACAAGGTCCAAAAGCGGCTCGGGCGTATATTCTTTAACTACCTTTTCCCTTAGTTTGCTGTTTGCAGGAAGGTCAGAGTTAAAAATGGCATCCGGTATATCATTTATTTTTCTGCTCACGATATTG
>JAERRP010000497.1 GCA_016735415.1 Desulfobacterales bacterium
GGGGGTACACCTGATGGAAGATCTGCCCCGCTGGAAGGTATTCTTCGATCGCCTGGGGTTCCAAACGATCGCCAGCGAAGGGTTCAAAGATGCCGTCCGGGTCGGGAAGCCCTTGACGGATGCGGAGTTTTGTGCGCCGATGGCCGCCCTGCAGGGGCACGTACACTATCTCAAGAATCGCTGTGATTACATCTTTCTGCCGGTTTATCTGGAAGACCGGAACAGCGAGCGTAAGGTGCGGCGTCAGTACTGCTATTACTCCCAGTACGCCCAGGTGCTGTCCGGTATGGCGCCGGAATCGCCCGGCGCGGAAATCCTGTCCCCTCTGATTCGCTATCTGTACACCGGATTTCACACCCGCATGGAACTTTATCACATGTTCAGTGCCATGCCCGGCGGACGGGTGACGTTTCTGGAGCTGACCCAGGCCTACGACGAGGCGCGCCGCTTCCAGGCGGAGCGGCAGCAGCACTTGAAAGATCGCTGGCAGGCCCACCTCCAGGGGCGATCGAACGATATCCGCATCGCACTGATAGGGCGACCCTACACGCTTTTTTCACCCGCCCTCAACGGCGGCATCCCGGACTTGTTTTTCCGCCAGGGTATCGACTGCTGTTATCAGGACATGCTGACGGTCTCCGAAGAAGATACCCGTGCGATCCGCCCCCTGCTGCGGGAGATTCACTGGCATTATGCGGCCCGGGTGATGGAAACCGCCCAGGCCGCCGCGAATACGCCCGGGCTTTATCCGGTGCTGGTAACCTCGTTCAAATGCTCGCCGGATGCCTTTATCCAGGATTATTTCAAAAAGCTGATGGCCGCGCATGACAAGCCGTATCTCGTGCTGGAACTGGACGAGCACGACTCCAGCGTGGGCTACGAGACCCGCATTGAAGCGGCCGTGAGGGCCTTTCGCAATCACCACCAGGCGGCCGTAAAACCGAAAGTGCCGGTGTTGGACAGTTTGAATCCGGATCTGCACCGGGGCAAAACCGATCGCACCATTGTGCTGCCCAACTGGGATCGGCTGACCGGTCGCCTGCTCGAAGCCGTGCTGCGGCGCGAGGGTCGACAGGCCCTGCTGATGGAGGAGACCGAGGCCACCATTGCCAAAAGCCTGGGGGACAACACCGGCCAGTGCATCCCCATCAATGCGATGGTGGAAGGGTTCGTGGAGTGCCTGGACCGGCACAATCTGGCGCCGGAAGAAACAGTGCTGTGGATGAGCGAGGCCTGCCTGGCCTGCAACATCGCGCTCTATCCGCATCACATGAAGTCCCTGCTCAACGCCCGCGGGGGCGGCCTGGAAAAAGCGGGCGTTTATGTGGGGGACATATTCTTCAAGGATATCTCAGCGCGCGCGTCCTTCAATGCCGTCTTTGCCTATATGTTCGGCGGACTGCTGCGGCGGGTGGCCTGCCGGCTGCGGCCCTACGAATGCCAGGCCGGGGAAGTGGACCGGGTCCTGGATTTGAGCCTTGAAATTTTATACGAAGCCCTTCTGGGGCGGATCAAGAAGCAGGACGCCCTGGCGGCGGTGGCGGAGCGCTTCGGAAAGATTCCAGTTCGGAAAGAAAAACGGCCCAAGGTCGCCATTTTCGGAGATCTCTACTCCCGCGACAACCGGGTCATGAACCAGGACCTGATCCGCTTTATCGAGCGCCACGGCGGCGAAGTCGTGACCATGCCTTATTCCGAATACGCGCGCATGATCGCCAGCCCCTATTTCCGTAAGTGGTTTTTCGAGCGCAAGTTTCTCGCCCTGATTTCCAGCAAAGCCCTCATGACCACCATTACGCGGCTTGAGCGCACTTACTACCGCATGTTCGAGCCGCTTCTGGGTGAACCCATGGCGACCTTCGACGATCCACCGGAAGCGATCCTGGCCCAATACGGGGTGCGCATCGAACACACCGGGGAGTCCCTGGACAACCTGCTCAAGGTTCATTACATCAAAAAGCACCATCCGGAGGTGACCCTGTTCGTCCAGGCCAGTCCGGCCTTCTGCTGCCCGTCCCTGGTCACGAAAGCCATGGCCCACCGCATCGAAGAGGTCACCGGGGTGCCGGTGGTGCCCATTACCTACGACGGCACCGGCGGACGAAAAAACGATATCATCATTCCCTACCTGAAATATCCCCGATCGGTGGACACGTCTTCCCGCCGAACCATGGATCGGGCCGGATAGTCCGTCTATCAATCAATGGGAAACCGACCGATGATCTCGCCGGTCGAGATCCCGAAAACAAAAAAGCCGTTCACAGCGTAACGATTTCTGCAAACGGCTTGCATCGACCCGCGGAGATAGATCAAAGATCAAACCGGAGATCAAAGATCCAAGATCAAGGATCAAAGGGGAAAAACGAGGATTAAGAATTAGGAATTTTCTTTAATCCGTTCGGTGGTAGATTTTGTTGATCTTTGATCCTTGATCTTGGATCTATCT
>JAERRP010000874.1 GCA_016735415.1 Desulfobacterales bacterium
ACCCGCTACGGTCATGAATCTGCAGTAGCCTCTGATCAAGGCTGTAGTCTTGGCCGCCGTAGCACCCGGTTAAAGTGAATTTATCTTCCCCGGCGTATTTTTCAAAAACACCGTGTGTCGTAACTACTGTTCCAACACTGTGTCCCGGCGAAGTTCGGTAATAAACGCTTTCCACCAATCGTTGCTTGGACTGTGGAACAATAACAACCACCTCGCGGGCTGTACTCGCTACATCATTCGCGCCACCGGATCCAACTATAAAGTTGCGCCGGCCAGTCAAAGTTGAATTGATGTTGCCCTTTTCGTCTACCTGCGCTGCCCCAAGGGCGCCGATGCAGTCAGCACGGCGACCACCAACAAACAGGCCCATAACCGTTTGGATATCAGTGGTCATTCGACACGTATTAAAATTGCGCAGATTAAAGAGGGCCGGATCGGCGGGTTGCGGCACGTATCCGTACATCCCCACTTCGGCCATCAACTCAAGAGTTATCCCTTCCTTCTTTAAATTGTAATAGCATAACCAAGCGCCCAGATTTGCCATTCCAGCTCCAGCCAACAATGTCCGGTAGGAATTTCGTTTTATTTTCTTTTCCAAGATGCGTGCCATTGCAACAACTGCCATTTCAGTTGCAGAGTATCGATCAGTATCTCCAATCTTGTCTTCCGCAACCAAGTCGTACTTCCAAGAATTTGGCTGAGACTGCCCTTTTAACCTAAGAATCCGCTCGTAACCCAGTTTCTTGAGGTAACCTTCATGATCGTTGCAGGAAAGCACCCATTCATCTATCCATTCCTGAAATTTGTCCGCACTTTTGGTGACTTGGTGAACATGATCGATAAACTCGTAATCTTCACCATATACTTCCATTTCCGGCAGACCGAGATTACACATACCGCTTGGATGGGCACCCAAAGGAACCTCCGTCACACTGCGCACATAAGTTCCCGGTAGTTTGGTCAAATATGAATATTTTCGGATAGTCTCCGGCGGAACTATTTTTTCGACCGTCAAGACCACGCCTTCCCTACTAGCCATTGCGCCGTATAAGTTCTCTCCCAGGGGGGCTAAAAACACGGCATTTCCATCTGGATCCGCCAACCATCCGTGGATAACGCTAATATCGGGCTCAAGCGCCTTAACCAGTGCAATCGCCCTTCCCGAACCGGAATCATCTTGAACCACGCGCAAGGCATGTTGGTTCTCCTGCTCCATTGTGCTTCCGATAAGGGAGCGTGTCGGCAAGTAAGGCAGGTCAAGGGCTGCCGCCTGCAATCGTAAAGGCAGACTGTAAATCGACCAGTTTTCTATATCCAAAACACCGTCGAAATAGGCCCGCTGGTAAACTCGATTGGGGCTAGGCGTATAGTATGGGTCACCACAGTAACTTGTGATAATTTTTTTAACCAGCCCCCCGTGCACCAGGATTGACTGGGGAAAATTCATCGATATACCCACCAAGGTCCAATCGGCCTTCCGGTTCCAAAACTGCCTGGCCATTTCAAAATAAATAGCGCTACACCAGCGGATGCCGGTCTGGCCGGTATGAATCATCATCCCCGGTTTGATATGATGGCCTATCGCCTCTTCCAGCGATATCACTTTTTCCCCGCCTATCGCTTTATCAACTTTGAATTGGGGGTCATGCAACAAATTGTTCATGTTTAAAGTATACTCCTGTCGTTAATTAATATCGGCCACCGGTAATATGAATAACTTCACCGGTTATGTAACTTGCTGCATCGGATACGAGAAAATGCACCAAACCGGCGACATCTTCGGGCTTACCGATCCTTTTCAAGGGCGTTATTTTCATGGCCCGCTCAATTATCATGTCATATTTAGGAAGACTGCGAACGCCTTCGGTTTCAATTAAACCTGGAGCTATCGCGGTGAAAGTAATATTGTAACGACCCAGTGCCATCGCCAGTGAGCGTGTGAATCCGATCACGCCGGCTTTAGAGGCGGAATAATTGGTCTGGCCGGGATTGCCGAGGTGGGCACGTGAAGACAAGTTGACTATCTTTCCGGTCTTGCGGGCAATCATGTGCGGTGCCGAAAACTTGCAACAGTTGAACATCCCCTTGAGGTTGATGTCCAGAACGATATCCCAGTCTTTTTCCTGCATATCTTTGATCAACATATCCCTGGTAATGCCTGCATTGTTGACCAAAATATCGATTTGGCCGAAATCGGTGATTACCCGTTCAATCATCGATTGCACTTCGCTGAAAATAGAGATATCACAGGGTACGAACATGGCTTCCCCGCCCTGTTCTTTGATCGTTCGAACGGTAACCTCGGCGAATTCTCCTCTGATATCGTTGGCGACAATTTTAGCGCCGGCTTCGGCCAACCTGTATGCTATCGCCCTCCCGAGACCGCTACCGGCACCGGTGATTATGGCAATTTTATCCTTTAAATCCATCATGTCCATCTCTCTTTCTTCTGTTTTGATTAAAATTTATTATCTTCACATTATAGATCGTAGCGGATGATCATAGCCTATCTGATGGATCGGCGCTTGATCATCAGCACCACCTCGCCTTCCTGAACCGGTTCACCGTGCTGATTGACAATGGTCCGCTTATTAATAAGCAGGCCTCGATCAGCCTTGCTTGTCTGACGCTTTTCAATAATTTCTATCTCGACATATATCGTATCACCTGGAAAAACTGGCTTAAGGAATTTCCATTTAAGATCAATCAATGCAATTAGGTTCGACTTTATTGAAGTGTTTAAATTACTTTGCGTAAACAACCCGGAAGCAATCGCCACAACTAATAGTCCGTGGGCGATAGGCTGTTTAAAGTACGTATGGCCAGCGTAATCAGCATTAATGTGAATAGGATTGAAGTCGCCCGACAATCCTGCAAAATTGACGATATCTGCCTGTGTGACAGTGCGACCTCCGGTTTCTTCCCGTTCACCAATCTCAATATCTTCAAAATATTTAGGGCTCATAATAGTCCTTTTGTCCTTTCTCCGTAAGGTCCGGTTTGAGAAAATATGTGCCGATTCCAACTGCAATCCTCTTCCCGCTTAGCGTAACGATAGATAAAGAGCTGATTCCCAAATTAGCCCCCAGTTGAATGACCTGCCCATCGGCCCGGACCTCTTCTTTGGAAGGCTTTAAAAAATTAAGCTTTATTTCAACCGTAACGATTAACGTCTTCGGAGGCGATAAAGTCAGTAAGGCCCACCCGCCTGCCATATCCGCTACAGCGGTTAAAATACCTCCCTGTATAGCTCCAAAATAGTTGCCGAGTTCGGGGCGAAATGGCAAACAAACCCGCGCAACACCTTCATCAACCTCTAACAGATGCGCTCCCAAGAGATTTCTGGCAGGAACATGTTTAGCTCTCTCAAAGATGTGCTTATAATTATATTTGCTTGCCACGATATCCCGCCCTTTTCGACCACTTCTTTGCGGTTGTGCTTTGGGGAAGTACTGTTTCCTAAATATTGTTTAAAAATTGTTTGTTTTAGGAAACAGTATCTCTTGTCGGCCTTTAAGAAACCTATTTTTTATTGAGCAGAAATTGCATATTTGTGAATTGTCGACATTAAACTTGGCTCCATTATTTAGGCTACATAGAGATTGCTCTACTACCCCTGATATGTAAGCAATGTTGATCGACTTTTTTATTGCGGCGAGTTACGCAACAGGAATTTTCTAATATGGAAGATATTTTTTGCCGAACAATTCGCGTACTATGACGATATTGGATACCTGATTGGTACCATCCGCGATTTCAATGCCCATGACATCCCGCAATCGCTGCTCAATCGGCAAATCCTGTGTGTATCCGTAATGCCCGTGCAAAAGAAGACAGTCATGAATCGCCTGAACACAATATTTCGGCGCCATACTCTTAACCATGGCGGCCTCTCTGGTGTGCGGCTTGCCTTGGTCTCGCAACCAGAGAGCTTTAAAGCACATCAGGCGCACGGACTCAATCAGGGCAAAATGTTGAGCGATTGGAAACGACACCCCTTCGAATTTTGCCAGTGCCTTTCCAAAAGCAGTTCGTTCCTTGACATAGGCGATAGTCTCTTTCAAAGTAGCGCTCGCTGCTCCGATACACATCAGAGCAAGATGAACCCTACTCGCGTCAAAGATCCGCATAACCATCTTAAAGCCTTCGCCCTCCCGACCTAACAAGTGGTCCTCTGGCACTTTAACATCATCCAAAAAGACCGATCCGCGGGCGAGGCAGCGACCACCCATATCATCAAAATCCTGTCGCTTGATACCGGACAAATCCAATGGCACTACAAAAGCGCTGAACTTTTATGCGCCTGAACCGGCATCGGTTTTGGCTATCACTATCGCCACATCGGCAATCCCCATCAAGGTGATCCCGGTTTTTTCCCCGTTTATAATGTAGCTGCTACCCTTTTTCCGTGCCGTAGCGGAGATCGCTGCAGCATCGGTACCACAATGGGGTTCGGTTAGGGCGAACGCTGGGACCATCTCCCCGGCCATCACTGGCTCCAAAAAGGACTTCTTGACCGTCTGTGTGCCCTCTTCCATCATGGCGACACACAACTCGGCAGCTGCAAAAGTGGCAGAACACATATTGGGGTCTTCCCGGGCCATTTCCTCAGCTGCCACACCCTGGCTGACATAATCAGACCCGAGTCCACCATTTTCGGGTGTAATGCACATCCCAATCAGGCCCAGCTGGCCGATTTTTTTCCAGATATCACGGGGGAATTTTTTTTCTCGATCCAATTGGGTATAAAGTGGTCGAAGTTCCTTGCGAGCGAAGTCCCTTACGGCATTGCCAACCTGACGCTGTTCCTTGGTGAATTCGAATTCCATTTAGTACTCTCTCTTCTATCGATAGTTATTCCACCCTTTTGTGGTACTCGAAACGGTGATTCCGCGCTTTCTCGATTTCTACCGCTTCAAAATGGTTACAGAGCTATTGGGACCGGCCCCCATAGCATGGGTCAAACCGATTTTCGCTTTCTTCACTTGCCGCGACCCAGCTTCACCCCGCAACTGGGTGACGATTTCGAAAATCTGTCCTAACCCCGTGGCCCCCAGAGGATGCCCTCGTGACATCAAGCCGCCGTCTGTGTTGACAGGAATCTTACTTCCAATATCGAATACTCCGTCTCTCAGCATCGCGGCGGCCTCTCCCGTTTTGCAAAACCCCAGTTTTTCGATATCCCACAGCTCGGCCGGTGCCATAGTGTCGTAGACTTGCAGTACATCAATGTCCTCCGGGCCATACCCTGCGCTTTCATAGGCTTGCTGAGCCGAAAGCTCAACAATACCAACAGCAGGCGGATATTTTTTGCTTACCATTGTGCCTCCCATCATTTTTATTCATGGCACCGTTTTTTCGGTTTTTGATGGTTACACGGGCAAAATCCTCCATGGTCGCCCCAGTCTCTTTCATGTAAACAACCGTCTCGAAGGTTCATGATGTCAACGTTATTGATCATATATCCAGCTGTAATTATAAGATAATTAACCGGACACGACTGATAGATTATATTATTATCGCACCAAATTTTGTATGTTTGATTCAATTATTTCCAGAACACAATTTGCATATATTATTCTTGTCGACATTAGTCAACAATAATATTAAGGCAATTTTATTCGGCCAAATCAGTGTCCTTCGTATGGCTTC
>JAERRP010000038.1 GCA_016735415.1 Desulfobacterales bacterium
GATTTTCCAGAGGGGAACCATTTCATCCGGTTCGGTGACCGGTTCCCGTGAATTCTGGTTCAGGAAGAAATGGGCGCCCTGCTTGTCGACGGGGGCCTGCAGGTTTTCGAATCCAGGCTGGTTTTCACGAACTTCCTCCGCGACATCCTCCACGACGAACTGAAAGTCCTCCGGCGAGGCGCCCATGGCACTGCAGCTCTCGTTTCTCAGGGCCATGTCGCATGAGCCTAAAATGCCCTTGGGGCGTTCCTCGCGGGGCCAGACCGCGCGTGCCTGATAGACCAGAGCCGGTATATCGATTTTCATGGGACAGACGTAGACGCAGCGCTGGCACATACTGCACATCCAGACCCATGGCGTGGTGGTGATTTCTTCATCCAGCCCCAAGGCGGCCATACGCAGAAATTTGCGCGGGTCCATGCCGTACAGACCGCTGGCCGGACACCCCGAGGCGCAGGCCCCGCAGGTCAGACAGAGGTCCAGATTACCGCCTTCGGGCAGCAGGGCTTTCACCCTGTCCATGAAGGCACTGGGCTGTTCGGGCCCGATTTGGATGGCTGCTTCGCCCATAACGATCTCCTTTATCCATGGTTCGACGGTGCCGCCAAATGGTGTGCCCTTTCTTTTCAGGCATTGATGGCGGTTTTGAGTTTGCTGCGAAAATCGTTGCCCAGGGCCAGGTTCAGTCGCAGGCCCAGAGCCTCGTCCGAGAGGCCGCAGGCCATTCCAATCAACTGGGGCAGATACAGGATCGTGAGTGTCACCGGATGGCCGTAGCGCTGAGCGATTTTGTCCTGGTAGGCTTCCAGGTTCATCTGGCACATCGGGCAGACCGTCACGATGGCATCGGCCCCTTGCGCGGCTTGCAGGATGGCGTGCACAAGTTCCAGGGCCACATCCATTTTGGTATTCATGTGGGAGGCCCCGCAGCATTTGGCGCCCATCTGCCAGGGGTGAATTTCGGCCCCGGTGGCCCGGATCAGCGGATCCATGCTGTGGGGGTCTTCGGGGTCATCGAATACCGGATAAGGCCGCAGGCACTGGCAACCGTAATAAGGGGCGATCGTGAGATGGGAGAGGTCCACCTTGACATGCTCCCGGATTTTTTCGGCCCCGAAGTCGGTGGCCAGAACGTCCAGCAGGTGGCGTACCCCGACCGACCCCTTGAGGGCCAGATCCTTTTCCGCCAGGACGGTGTTGACCCGGTCACGTAAAAGCGGATCTTTCGCCATCGTTTCCGTGGTTTTCTTCAAATTGAGGTAGCAGGCGCTGCAGGGGACCAGCACGTCCTGCTGCGAATCCATGCCCTCGGCGATGGCCAGGTTGATGGCCGGCAGCGCCAGGGAAAGGAGATCGGAACATGCTTCGGCCGCGCTGGCACCGCAGCAGGTCCAGTCCTCCAGTTCGGTGAGCGTGGCGCCCAGGGCGTCCATGACGGATCGTGTGGCCAGGTCGTATTCCCTGGCCGTGCCCGTCAGCGAACAGCCGGGATAGTAGAGGTAGTTCATGCGGATTCCTCCATGGCTTCAACTTTTTGGAAGATCTTTTCCAGGGAACGTGCGCCGGGCGCCGCAAAAGGGTATTCAATGGACATTTTGCCCTTGCGGAACAGCTTAAATCCGAGCCCCGTGTAGCTCAGCGGCAGCAGGGGTTTGCTGGGGGCCATGGTCAGAAAATAGCGGGAGATGAATTCGGTTTCGCGGATCCGGCCATGGCGTCGGATCGTATTCATGAAGTGACTGTAAAATGCGGTACTGGGTTTATAGCGGGCCAGGTGTGCGCGGGCCGCCATCTGTTTGAGGTCGTGCATGGCTTCGGTCAGCGGCAGGCCGCGCGGGCAGCGCAGCGAGCAGAGATAGCAGGCCGAACAGAGCGTGAAGGTCTGGCTGGCAAAGATCCCCTCGGTCTCCCCCATGAGAACCATGCGCCAGAGGCGCCGCGGTGTGAGATCCATGGCGAACTCATTGGGGCAGGAGGCCGTGCAGGTGCCGCATTGAATGCAGGACCTGATTTTTTTCTGGATGGCATGCAGCGCGTCCGGTTCGGGAACCGCCTGCGTGTCTTGACGGGTCTGGGCCGCAACCGTGCGGGTCATTGGGCACTCCTTTTGGCAGGGCCGTACAGGCCGTTAACTAGTGTCCGTCCAGAAATGGTCTTTTTTTCCCTGATCGTCTTTCTCCGCGGGATTGCGGCTGCGGCGTACAACAGTACGTCTCACCGCAACCCCTTGTGCGGCCTTGATCAGAACAAAAAATCCTCATTTCTGAATCGGACACGATCGTGACTTCCTTAATTCCGTGGATGAACACTAACTAATTTAACGCGGCGTCGATGACGTCC
>JAERRP010000235.1 GCA_016735415.1 Desulfobacterales bacterium
GTGTGCTGGACTGTATTGTATCACACTATATATCTGGAATCGGGGTCCTACCGCGCCAAAGCCCGATCCATCGGCCTGGAGCTTAAAATCAGAAATCCGGCCCCCAACCTGTCGAGCCGGATAAAACGGTGGACCACATCGACAACGGAGAATTGCCCCCCGGTTTTTCGGACTGAAGCCGCCGGCGGATCTTGAAATCGAAATCGATTCAAAATCGAGCGTTCCAGCCGATCGAAAAACGGCAGGAAGCGAGAACGCCGCCCGGGGCCGAAAGATGCCCCTTCAGGACTTCTTTCTGACCCGCGCCCCCATCATCCGCACCAGATCGTTCATTTCTTCGATGCCCGCCAGCCGGGCGCCGACAACCATCAGCACCACCCCCAGGCTGCCGACCAGAATCACGGTCAGCAGGTTACCCCCCATGGTTGTGAGGTCAGCACTTGCCAGCACAAAGCGTTTGAAAACCCCCAAAATCAGACCCAGAGGCAGCGACAGAAAAGCGAGTTTCAGATATAGACCGTACACCCTTCGGCTTTCGCGGTTTTCGGAACGGCGGTTCCAGATCATGTAGATGAAAAGGACCTGCGCCACGGCCGAGAAGGCAATGGCGGCCCCGATACCGTCCGCCCCCATGTAACGCATGCCCAGAAAATAGACGGGCAGGCTGACCAGTACCGCCAGGCTCCCGTAAACCGTCGGCAGGATTGTATTTTGACGGGCATAAAACCCGCGGTTGACGATGGTCTGCCCGGCAAACCCGACGGCGCCGAGCAATAAATACCCCAATATCCGGGAAGTGGCCGCCGTGTCGGCCGCCGTGAACTGCATGCGCTGATAGACCAGAAAAACCAGCTCGTGCCGGATGACAATCGCCAGGGCCGCGAAAGGGATGACCAGGGCGATATGGCGCAGGGCCCGGTTAAGCAATCGGTTCATCTCCGCCAGTTGGTCACCGGCGGCAAACCGGGCCAGAAAGGGATAAACCGCTCCCCCCACGGCCTGGCCGAAAAAAGCCACCAGCGCCATCATGATGCGGATGGCGTACTCGATCCGGGCGATATTACCGGTCGGAAGATAACTGCCGAAAAGCTTGGAGAAAATCTCCATGGAGAAAGTCATGGTCAGGCCGAACATCAGGGGCAGGGTCAACAGGACATAACGGACCAGGTCCGGATGGCGCCAATCCCAAACCGGGCGGTAGCGCAGACCGACCGCCCGGGCCCCGAAATACTGCAACAGGCAGTTGCCCGCCAAAGCCCCGGCCAGCACGCCCCAGGCGAACCCTTCCATCCCCAGCCAGCCCCCCAGCAGCAGTCCCCCCAGAATAATGCCCAGGTTGTAAACCAGGGGTGCCAGGGCCGGGATAAAAAAACGCTCGCGGGCAAACTGCACGGCGGCGAACAGGCCGCCGACAAAGAAGAAAAGCTGGGCCGGCATGATGATGCGGGTCATCCTCACGGCCAGGGATTTGAACAGGGGGTCGTCACGACCGGGCGCCAGAAGATCGATCAACTGCGGCGCCCACAGCATGGCGGCCCCGATCAGCAGTACCAGAAGGCTGCCGATGGTCGTCAACACGATGGCCAGGACCCGCCAGCCCTCTTCCTCCTGCCGATCGGACAGGTAACGGGTAAAGATGGGGATGAAGGTGACCGACAGAAAACCGCTGGCCAGGATGTGGTTCAGCAGCTCCGGAATGATGAAGGCCACCCTGTAAGCATCCACCGCCAGATCCGTTCCGGCCGTGGCCGCAATCACGCTTTCACGAACCAGTCCCGTGACGCGACTCAGAAGAATGGATCCCATCATGATCACGGCTGCCAGGCCCACCTTGCGGCCTACGCCGGTGGGGCGTTTTAAATCCTTGGCCTGGGAGGGACGGGTTTCGGTCATGCCCTCTGTATATTGGGGATCGGACGCTTTGTCCACTTGAATTGCCGCCGGTCGGCGGTTAAAATGCGGTGATCACCGCAGGGGCTGAAACGGGGGCGACGGCCCCCGCCGCCTGGCGCTCATCTTCCATTCCCAGCCGGTCAATCCGGTCCCCGGACAGGTGTGCGCTGATTTTCCTTTTCAACATGGCCGGATATGGGTATCGTGGCAGTGAGTCTCCTCCCGCATAGTGGGAGGCCTCAGGTACTCCCCCAGAGGGAGGCTTAGATCAGAACTAATGGCTCGCGTCCGGCGCTTCATCAATTCCGGAGGAATTATCCGGAAGGATGCCCGGCCGGAAACGGACATAACCAAATACGCTGACGGGAAAATGGTACTGTGAAGTTTAAAGCGGTCCTATTCGATTTGGACGGCACCCTCCTGGACACCCTGGATGACATCGCCGATGCCGTCAACCGGGTATTGGCGGGCCGCGGTCTGCCGAGGCACGACCGGGAGGCCTATCGGTGGTTTATTGGCGACGGCTCCCGTATCCTGTTGACCCGTGCCTTGCCGCCAGACCGCCGCAGGGACGATGACATCGATGCCAGTCTCAAAGCTTTCAAAACCAATTACAGCCGGAACTGGCATGTCAAAACCCGGCTCTACGACGGTGTTCCGCGTCTGGTGGAAATGCTCCAGGCGGCCGGCATCAAACTGGCGGTGGTGTCCAACAAACCGCACGCTTTTACCGAAACCTGCTGCCGACATTACTTCCCCGACCGGCCCTTTGATTATGTCAGCGGCCAGCAGGAAGGCCGCCCGGTGAAACCCAATCCCTATCCGGCCCTCCAGGCCGCCACCCATTTACAGATGTCCCCGTCCGACTGTCTTTTCCTGGGCGACAGCGGCGTGGACATGGAAACCGGACGCCGGGCCGGCATGTTCCCGGTGGGAGCCCTCTGGGGTTTTCGCCGGCAGGATGAATTGGAAGCCGCCGGCGCGGCCGCCTGCATCCACCACCCCCGGGACCTCTTGAAATGGATGGATGACTGATCCGGCCCACGACATCGTCGCCGCCACCTTAAATGCCTTTTCGGCTTATCGCGATCGTTTTACCACCCTGACGGCCCGCGCCGCAGATCGTTTTCGAAACGCCGACTGGCACGGTATGCAGGCCGACGCGACCGAACGCCTGGATATCTACCAGCAATGTCTCGAAGCGCTCGTCGCCGATCTGACCGCAAGATTTCCAGACCTGGCCAACGCCCGTGGCCTGTGGCAAAGCGCCAAAATCGAATTTAAAGCAAAAGCGGCCGCCGCGTCCGATCCCGATCTGGCCGAAACCTTTTTCAATTCCGTTTCACGCCGGATCCAGCAGACGGCCGGTGTCGACCCCAGGGTTGAATTTGTGCGCTCCCAGGCACCACCGTTTCCGCCCCTGCGCCCGCGCCGGGATTACCATGCATACACCTTCGACCAGGCCTCACCGGAAACCGTTTTTCAAAAAGTATTACAGGATTCCAGGCTTAATCCAATCCTCGCCGATCCGGGCGCTGACGCTTGGCGGATCGTTCGCAGCCTCAGCCGCCAGGGGATCGACCGCCTGCTCCCGATGAAGCTGGAGGTGGTGACAACCGTCTTCTATCGCGGCATGGGGGCTTACCTGATCGGCCGCCTGATCATGCCCGATCGCACCTTGCGCCCGTTGGCCGTCGCCTTTGTCCATCGCGCGGGCCGTGTCACGGCCGACGGACTGATCACCGACGAACGCGGTATCCGAATCCTGTTCAGCTTCACCCACTCCTATTTTCTGGCCGCCACCGACAATGTCTGCGGGCTGATCGGATTCCTGCAAACACTTTTGCCAAACCGCCGCCGGGCCGAGCTGTTCATCTCCCTGGGTTACAACCGCCACGGCAAGACCGAACTTTATCGCGACCTGACCCAACACCAGAATACCTGTCGCGACAGCTTTGTGATCTCGCCCGGAAAAAAAGGAATGGTCATGGCGGTTTTCGACATGC
>JAERRP010000004.1 GCA_016735415.1 Desulfobacterales bacterium
ATATTGGGCCTTTCAGCAGGAAGCGGGAATTGCTGCACGTTCGGCTAATCAATAAATATCTGAGAGCTTTGCTTTGATTCAACCGCCCTGCCCACGTTTTGTTGGAAGCCACACTTAAAAGAGGGAGGTACGGCATGTATAATAATCTGTTTTCTGAAATTACCCTAAAGGGCCTGACCTTGAAAAATCGTCTTACCATGGCACCGCTCTACCTGGGCTATGCCGGTGAAGGCGGTACGGTTACCGATATACTGCTGGAGCATTACCGGCTGATGGCCAGTAGCGGCGTGGCCATGGTCGTGGTCGAAAATGCGACAGTGGATCATCCCGTCGGTAGCGGCTCCAACCGAACCCTGCGGGCTGACACCGACGACAACCTTGACGGGTTGAAGCAGCTGGCCGCAACCATCAAACAAGCGGGCGCGCTGGCCTGCCTGCAGATTAACCACGCCGGCCGCTTCGCCCACGCAACTCAAGAGCCGCTGGCGCCATCTGCGGTGAAAACCTTCGGCCGGATGCCCAGGGCCTTGGAAACTGCAGAGATCGACCGTATCATCGACAAATATGCCAACGCCGCAGCCAGGGCAAAAAACGCAGGGTTCGATATGGTTGAACTCCATGGCGGCACCGGCTATCTGCTATCCCAATTTCTCTCCCCAAGGACCAACCAACGCACCGATGAATACGGGGGTATCCTGGAAAATCGCCAGCGGTTTGCCCTTGAGGTACTGACGCAGGTCAAAGAGGCGGTGGGTGCCTTTCCGGTGGGGTATCGGTTTCTATCCGACGAATGGCTCCCTGACGGCTTGCAGCTGGAGGAGTCACGTCAATTCGCTAAAACCCTGGACCAGGCGGGTATTACCTACATTTCCGTCATGGGCGGCACGTATGAATCCTTCTTCCTGCCTGAAATTGTGGAAAAATCCAAACAGGAAGGCTACATGCTCAATCTGGCCGCAGAGATCCGCGCGGAAGTCAACGTGCCGATCATTGCTGCCGGCCGCTTCGCTACCGGCGCATTTGCAGACCGGGCCATCTCCGATGGGAAAACCGACCTGATCGGTCTGGCGCGCGTCCTCTGGGCCGACCCGAAATGGCCGAAAAAGGTCCACGACGGCCGGGAGTCTGACATTATCCATTGCAATCCGGATTGCGTCGATGGCGGCGCCTGCATGCAGATGGTCATGAAAGGCCACCCTGCATTTTGTGTGGCGTGGCCGGCGGAGAAGATGAAAGAATGGAAGGCAAAATTTGTTTAAAAGCGGAGGTACTCAAATGACCATTGATTTCCATACCCACATTTTTCCTCCCCGTATCCGAGAGAACCGGGAGGATTTTCTTAAAGGCGAAGAAGCCTTTAAAACCCTTTACAATTCGCCCCAGGCCAAGCTGGTGGGCGCCGGGGACCTGATTTCGGCAATGGACGAAGCAGATGTTCAAAAATCCGTTGTGTTTGGTTTTCCCTGGGAAAATGCCGACTATTTCAAGCTGAATAACGATTATGTGATTGAGGCCGTAAACCGGTATCCTGATCGACTGGTGGGCCTGGCTTGTTTCTCCCCTTTTTCGCCCACAGGGGCGAGGGAGGCGGAAAGGTGTTTTGATCTAGGACTCTCGGGGGTAGGGGAACTGGCTGTTTACGGCGGCGGCATAACCGCAGCGGTAGTTCAAACCCTTGAACCGGTCATGGCCACATGTTTAGAGCGGGATGGCCTTTTTATGCTTCACACCAATGAACCGGTGGGGCATCCATATCCCGGAAAAACACCCAATACCCTTCGCCAGATTTATGATTTCGTAAAAACCTATCCGGAAAACCGCATCATCCTGGCCCACTGGGGCGGAGGGCTTCTGTTTTATGCCTTGATGAAAAAAGAAGTGGTAAAGGTGCTTGAAAACGTGTGGTTCGACACAGCCGCATCACCATTTTTATACCGTCCGGAAATGTATAGGGTTGCCGGGGAAGTGGTGGGTTTTGATAAAATACTGTTTGGTAGCGACTACCCGCTTTTAAAGCCACAGCGGTACTTCAAGGAGATGGAAGCTGCAGGACTTACCACTGATCAGATGGACCAAATCATGGGATTGAACGCACGGAATCTGCTGGCCTAACGTCCCCGAACAGCATCCTTCATAATTCGGCTACCCCCCGATGGCTGACATACGTCCTTCGAGGGATATTTCATTCTCCGAATTTAAATGGTGAGCGCGGGGTTTATGGTCAGCCGCTTCTGCAAAAATCTTTTCCAGATCACGGTCCGTGGCG
>JAERRP010000458.1 GCA_016735415.1 Desulfobacterales bacterium
TTTCACCGGAATGACGATTTTTTAATCTCGTTCCTGCGTGGGAACGTATAAGGGAGAAAGGAAAAAGGAGAGTTAAGAATGAAGAAGTTAATCTGTTTTATTGCAGTACTAATGTTATGCGCGGCTCCTGTTTCGGGGGCATGGGCCGCATCTTTTATCTATGCGGACAGTTTCGAAGACACATCGACGCCGACACATGATTGGGAGATTGGGATTAGCAAAAGGCCTTTCCCCCCGATGGGTGGGGATCCGGAATATGCTCTGGGTGCTCCTGAGAAGGGGTCTGGATGGGCAACCGGATGGAAGGGTACAACAGGTGAATTGATTGTCGGTTTTGACTGTGAATTAGGACTCAGGAATGTAGATGGTGATGATCTGACAATCTGGCATTTTGGAAAAAAGAACCCTGAAGTTTGGGTCAGTATAGAGTCAACTCCAACAAACTGGCATTTGCTGGGGACTCTTGATCCTACGTTGTATCCCTCTCCTGATCGTGAAGGTGGTCCTGGTTCCGTAGCACAGAGTTTTGAGTTTGGGGGGTTAGACGGAGTCTTCTACATCAAAATTAAAAAACCTGAAGGTACTGGTGGCATGTTCTCCGGCCACTTCATAGACGCTGTTGGTGCTCCTGTACCGATTCCTGGGTCTATACTTCTGCTTGGATCGGGCATAATCGGTATGCTCTTGTCCGGGAAGAAAAAAAGAGGGTAAATATAAATCATAAACAGGAAACAAAAAGGAGGTGGTGTTTGTCAGGATATAAAAAGGAAAGGAGTTAAATGTATTAGTAACATGTTTTGGTAAACAGGAATTATTTTTTTATTACTGTTAAGATTAAGGAGTAAGAAAATGAGAAAAATGTCAAAAATTTCGTTAACGCTGCTGGGGGCAATGCTAAGCATTTTCCTGGTAGCGGGAACGGCGAGTGCCGTTGCTCCCGGGGCCCCTTGCCCTGCTACTATAACGGCAAATGACTGCGGGTGCGTGGCAGATCAGTCTATCACCTATACTCTGAGTGGGCACATGATCTGCGATGGGCAGCCGGGCAACGGTGCCAATACCCGCCACGGCATAATTATTGCCACGACGGGTGTCACCATTGATGGCGCTGGGTATGAACTCAGTGGTGGTAGCGTTGCAAACCGCAATTGCGAGGTGCTGGTAGCCCCGGAAGGGCACACCATGCGTATGTGGTGTGTCGGGCATCCGTGCCGTCAGGCAGCCGATGGGGGCGTTCTTGATTCAGGGATAGTAAACGCCAACGTTTTGGATATAGACTATAGCATAGCTGGCGATCAGTCAAAGTCCTCATGCAATGCACTTGCACCCATGGGCCAAGGTGGTTGCGATGATCTGACAGTCAAGAACCTGACAATCACCGGCTGGTGCGACGGTATCTGGGTATCGGGGGATTGCGATACAGGCGAAACTCCTTCGGGTGGTAACCCTGGTCGTTCCGGTTATACAGATCACGCTGAGTACCGCCTTACCGAGATTGTCATAGAGGGAAACTGCATCAAGGCCAATGGAAATGATGAATGCGGCGCATACACTCCATGCCCTGATGGAGACGGCGGCGATTGGGCGCACCGTTGCTACAACGATGCAATCTTTACGGCTCAAATAGGCCTGGACAACTCAAATACTCCGGGTTTTATAGGTACATCGGGAGCGCCTGGCCTCGGCCGAGAGTACATGATAGGCGATCTTGAGTTCCCCGACCTGTACAGGGATGGTGGTAAGCAGAATGATGACCGGAACTTTATCTGGCACAACAAAATCTACGGCCAGAAAGGTTGCACGTGCGTATCATGCGCGGGCGGAAACGGCGTAAATCTCCAGGGAGGACTGGAGATAGATGACGTGATCTGGTGCGGCGGTAATGAGATCGAGAAAAATGTTATCAAGAACTGCTCTACATCCGGAATCCACTATACCCATGCCACCACCTATAACCGGATCCACGGAAACTACCTGCTTGGAAACGGGCTGGGCGGCATTGCCAACGGATGCGTCTGGTGCAGCGGAAGTTATATTTACGATAACGTTGCAGAGGGCAATTATGGACTCGGTATTGGTGTGGCCGCCATGGCCAAAATCAAGAATAATATTGTAACCGACACACAGCCGGTTAAAAATGCCGAGTTCACAGAGCTGGGTTACGGGTCTCTGCCCGGTGACGGTATTCTGACAACTACGGTTTGCGATCCTTTAGCTGTGGCCGCTGGAATTTGCACGGCCAATGAGGGTTCTGAACTGCTGGGAAATACCACGGTCGGAAATGCAAACCTGGATATTTTTGATTTCAGCGGACCAGCAGCTTCTGCTTATGGCGATGAGAACATGTGCCAGAACACATCCGGTAATTACGCGGATGCTAATCCGGCCACGCCTACTTCCAATTGCCGGTATGCTGGCGGCGCCAGGCTTAATTGCCGGGGTGATATTAATCATGATTGCTTAGTAAATATAACTGATTATACGATTCTGAATAATCAGTGGCAAAACTCTGATTGCTGCCCGTGCGCTAAGAATCCCGAGAGCGCTGAGTAATATGGACTTTTAACTAAACTGAAACCTGCTCTTCCCCTTTTTTCTCATCCTTTGTGGTCTCCGGCTCGTAGAGTCTGGGCTTCGGATGGGAGGGGGAGAACAAATTAAAACGAAAAGGAGATAAAAAATGAAGAAAACTTTAAAGCTTATGTCAATCGTTGCCATGGCGCTCATGCTCAGCGTCTCAACCTCAAGCGCATGGTATCTTTCAATTGAACCCCTAGTGTGTACGGGGCTGATTCCAGGTGATACTTTTCATGCCGATCTGTTTTTCAATGCTGACGCAAGTGGCAATTTTGTCCAAAACTATGAGATTGCTTTAGGGTTTGATCACTCGGAGCTGACATGGCATGACGGTTCCGAATCATGGCATACTCCTCCTGCTGCCCAGCATACTCCACCGTCTCCCCTGATGATGATATTTGGGCCTCCAAACTTGAGATCTGGTCAGGTCAACAACATTACTGCCGCTACATTTGGTCCTGGCGGAGCTACTTTGACAGGAAAAACCAAGATTGCAAGTATTGCGTTTATTGCCACTCCTGATCTGACCTGTGACGGTGCATTGGATGTATGGTTTGCTGATTCTCCTATGGGTGATGATTCTATTTTAGTAGACGGTGCGTCGGTTAAGTATTTAGGTACTGAGCATATTCTTGAGGGTCCGGATGTACATGCCGTCCCCATCCCAGGCGCTGTGCTTCTCTGCGGCTCCGCTTTGCTGGGACTTATCGGAATTAGAAACAGGAAGAGTGCATGAGACTTAAAGCCAGTGGCTAATTGAGAACTTTAAACCTAAACTTGCCCTGCAAGATAATATTTTGCAGGGCAATTTTTTTTGGGCTCACTTTTTATGTAAAAGAGTGAAGAGAAGTGAATTTGGCTAAAATTCGTGGAATTGC
>JAERRP010000315.1 GCA_016735415.1 Desulfobacterales bacterium
ACAAAGACACATGGAATTCCATGAGTCCTCAACAAAACAGTATCATAGAAGTCTGTACTCGAGCGATCAATTTATACTCTCTGGCGAAATCGCATGCCGAACAAGGCCCGGTAATCAGAGAAAACATTGAGAAACACGGCACGCAAAATCGCCAATGGTCTCCAGAAATGCTGGAACTGTTTCAAAAGACATGGCTTGAGGTCGTCGAAGAGGAGGCCGCTCAAGACGATTTTTTCAAAAAAGTCTGGGAAGATTACAAAGCATTTTCGAACCAATGCAGGCCCTATGAAAGCGTCGCTCATCTGCCGAGACCTAAATGACAGTCTGGTCTTGCCAGCAATCGATTGTGAAGGGGGTATTTCGTAAGAATCTTCACCATCGATGACTTTGGATAACCGGATGTGGTTTTCCTCAGCTTATACGGAAAACCACATCCATCCGATTGAATAGGGCACGTGTGAAAATGAAATCCACAAAGAGAAAAGAAAGTACACTGGACATGCTGGACAATCTGCTCCTGAGATTCGGCAGGATCATAGCATGGGCCAATGGGCTATTGATTTTGGTCATCGTACTTCAGGTGGTCCTCCGGTATGGTTTCGGCAACGGGCTGGTCGTTCTGGAAGAATTAGAATGGCATCTATACGGCCTGGCTTTTATGTTCGGACTTTCCTACGCAGCAATTAATAACTCCCATGTCCGTGTTGATCTGTTCAGCCAGCGTTTCCCGAAAAAAGTTCAGCATTCGATCGAGGTGCTGGGCGCGCTGTTTCTTATGCTGCCATTTATCATCGCAGTTATCATTCACAGCTATCAATTTTTTATAGATTCCTGGATTCACAGCGAACGGTCAGTAGCTCCCTTGGGGCTACCGTGGCGATGGGCCATCAAGGCCGTCATTCCCATCAGTTTCGGATTATTTGGTGTTGCCATCATTTCGCGGATGTCACGTTCTTTACTGTTTCTGTTCGGGAAGAGCCATGGAAATCAATGATTACCTCGTTATGGCGATGTTCGCCTCGTTTATTGTCCTTCTGCTTTCGGGCTATCCGGTCACCTACTGTCTGGCCGGGACTTCGATTCTGTTCACTGGTATCGGATATTTTTCCGATCAGTATCTGGGAACGATAACTGGCCTCGATTTTAACTATTTTGGGCTTGTCATCACCCGCATTTATGGCACGATGACCAACTGGGTGCTGATATCCCTCCCCATGTTCATCTTCATGGGGTTGATGCTGGACAGGTCGGGCATTGCCGAGCGGCTTATGACTTCGGCACAAGAGCTTTTTGGCAAGGTTCGTGGGGGGTTGGCCATCACCGTGATGTTTATCGGCGTACTGCTGGCCGCATCCACGGGGATAATCGGTGCGTCGGTAGTCCTGCTGGGGCTTCTCAGCATACCGGCGATGTTGAAGCAGGGATACCGTAAAACCCTGGCGTTGGGTACGGTGGCCAGCGCAGGGACCCTGGGGATCCTGATCCCACCAAGCATCATGTTGGTGGTGATGGGTGATCAGTTGAGCGTCTCTGTTGGAGATTTATTTCTGGGGGCCGTACTTCCGGGCCTCATGCTTGCGTTCCTTTACGTCGTATACCTGATCGTCTTTTGCTGGCTCAATCCGGAAGCTGCACCACTGTCTCCGGATCGCCGTCCGATTTCCTTTCGGGTCGTTTTCGACGTTATCAAACGCGTCATCCCACCCTTATTCCTTATCTTGGCCGTTCTCGGGTCAATTTTTACCGGCATCGCCACCGTCACCGAGGCCAGCGGGGTCGGCGCCATTATGGCCACGGCCCTTGCCATTGCATATAAAAAATTCAATTTTTCCGTTCTCAAAGAGGTCCTTTTTTCGACCTATGATACCACCGCCTACATCTTCGGGATTCTAATCGGTGCAACCTGTTTCGCGCTGGTGCTGCGTGGCCTTGGCGGCGATGAACTGGTCGAAAGGTTGTTGATGAGCCTTCCGTTCGGAAATTACGGGATTATTGCCTTTATTCTGTTTACTGTCTTCCTGCTCGGTTTTTTTCTGGACTGGATAGAAATTACGCTGATCGTTCTTCCACTGGTTGCGCCGGTGGTTGCGAACTTGGATCTTGTCGTCAGCGGATACGGAGTTGTAAGCCAGCCGGAGATTATTTGGTTCATCATTCTGGTCGCTGTCACCCTGCAGACATCGTTTTTGACGCCGCCGGTCGGTTTCGCTCTGTTTTATCTGAAAGGAATCGCTCCGCCCAGTATTAGCCTCGGCCACATCTATAAAGGCGTTGTTCCGTTTATCATCCTGCAGCTTATCAGCTTATTGGCAATAATTCTGTTTCCCCAACTGGTTCTTTGGCTGCCAGCGTTTATATACGGGTGATTTTCCTGGCGGCTGAGAAAACCAAGGAACCCATGCTTGGACTCAACGTTAAGGAAGTCGAGGTGGAGAGTGCGCTGCTGCGTGTGGTCTTTTTATAGGCCGGCGACACCAATATCGAGTTGGTGCAGACCTCGGCAAAAAGCGGTTTGGTGGCGGATTTCCTCCAAGACCACGGATAGGGAATCCATCTCATCGCATTTGCCATGGAAGATATAGGGTCTATTTTCGATGCAATGCGCGGCCAGGGAATATCAATATGTCTAAGTTCGGCATGTTTGGGGATAAGAATTCAAAGGATTTGTTCGCCGAGGCATTTGACGAAATGCTTGCCTCCGTGGACAAGGGTTTCGATCCTAGGGACATCGATGCGCTGTACCTGGGAAATTTTTCCAATGACTTTTTTGTTCACCAGTCCCACTGGGCACCAATTATCTCAGATCTGGTCGGTCTGATACCGAAGCCCGCCACCCGGACTGAAGGAGCCTGCGCATCCAGTGCTCTTGCTTTTCGTGAAGGGGTTTTTGCCATCGCCTCTGGCTTTTACGACATTGTACTGGTAGGCGGCGTGGAAGATATGTCCAAACGGACGACTGCAGAAGTGGCCGAGGGCCTTGCCTTGGCCACCGTCCCATACGAAGGGGAGGTGGGATTTACCTTCCCGGGGGTGTTTGGCGCGCTCAATCCGAAGGCGCAGTTTCCCTTGACAATTCGGGATATTATGGAAGCACGCAAAAAGAGCGCGCAGCGTAAAGGACTGCCCGTACCGGACTGGAACGACGAAAAAGCATTTTTGTCCGACCAGTCGGCCAATCCCGTGGTAGCCTGGCCTATACATCTGTACGACTGCTGCCCCATCAGCGACGGAGCAAGCTGCATGCTTCTGGTCGCCGAAGAGATCGTCGACAACTTTACCGACGATCCGATATATGTGACCGGCATCGGTCAAGGCAGCGGCCGCGGTCTCCATGTAAGTAGAATACATTAAACTGGAGAGAGACGGTGTTAAGTCGACAGTGCTCGCCTTTCGACCAAGTTGACTCTTTTTTTAATCAATTTAAAAATTGCTCGGGGGTGATTTAAGATGGTACAAACGCGCTATGAAAAAGGATTGAAAACCCTAATAAAAATTACCGCTTCATCAGGATCTGCAGTGGTTGAAGGCCTAAAAGATATCGCCCCTGATTTAGCCGACTGGATAATTAATTTTTCATATGGCGATGTGTTATCTCGTACAAAACTAGATTTAAGATCAAGACAACTCGCCACGATTGCAGCATTGACCGCTATGGGGACGGCAACTCCTCAACTTAAAGTTCATATAAAAGGCGCACTCAATGTTGGCTGCAGAAAAGAAGAAATTATTGAAGTAATCTTACAAATGGCGGTGTTTGCGGGATTTCCTGCCGCTATAAATGGAATAAATGCTTCCCGGGAAGTGTTTGAAAACGAAGAACTGTCCTGACCACTTGAATTAATAAGACGGCCAATCAATATATTGTGGTCAGGCCGGATGCTACATTGCTGGTGATTACATACCATTACCGCAAACCGTTCCAAGATTGTAATACCAGGCCTCCACACCAGCCCGATCACTGCTATCGATGAATCAAAACTCTGCACAAAATGCATCCCGGACGGCACGGTGTTTTCGTCCGGCGTGACGCCGGTATAAAGTTTGAACTGCTCGATGGACTGGATCATAGTTATCTCTATACCCCTGACCGTACTTTTCCCAGGTCGCGTGGCGGTCTGAATTAGCTGAGTTTGCATGGGGTTCGCTACGGAATCTATGATGTAGGGTATTGAAGTGTCACAACCGCGAATGGCGAGCGCACGAATTCCCGCCACGGCATGCTCAAGATTCTTCGTTTTAAAGGATTTGTAAAAGTAATTGAGATGTAGATTGGAATAGAGAAAATTATGTAGGCGGGTGCCAAAATTTCCGGGTCGCGAGGCCAATGACATGCACATCCGGGTGTCTTGATTGATCGTGAGTCTGAATTCTTGATCATCCGGCACTTTTGGGACGATCCCGGCCCGATCCGGTTAAGCGCCCTCTTCCACCGGCTTGAACTTCATGCCGATAAGGGTCGCCACGACAACCAGGCCCGTGGAAATGAAGATCATCATGATGCCTAAAGCAGACAGCTGACCCCAGAGGCCGTCCTCCGAAAAGCGGAAGATCTGGACCGCCAGCACTTCCGTCCCCGGTCGCGAGAGCACCACCGAGAGGGTCAGTTCCCGGACGAACATGGTGGCCATGAGGATCCACCCGGAGACGATCCCCGTAATAAGCAGGGGGATGAGAATACGGCGCATGGTCGTGAATGAGCCCGCTCCGCAGACCTGCGACGATTCTTCCAGATGGCTGTGGACCTGTACGAAAGCACTGGCCAGGGGCCGGACGCCGTAAGGTAAATAGGTGGCAATATAGCCGATGAGCAGCGTCCAGATGGTGGCGTACAGGGGTGTGCGCACAAAAAACCACATGAATCCGACACCGATGACGATACCCGGAAAGGAGAAGGAAAGGAAGGAGAGCGTCTCCAGAAAGCCGGAAGCATGGGAGCGAATCTTGACGATGACATAGGCTACGAAAATGGACAGGGTCACCCCGAGGGTCGCGCCCACAACGCCGAGGAACACACTGTTCTTCAAGGACAAGAGCGAAATAGGGTCATTGATCACTTCGATCCAGTGCTTCCAGCTCATCATGGAAAAGGCCTTGGCGCTGGGGATCATGGAATAGGGTACCAGCGAGGTGTAGAACAGCACCAGCACCGGCAGGACGATGAGGATCATGGACAAGATGCCCACAATGCCGAACAGGGGATACTTGGCCCCCTTGAGTTCGATTACGGTGGGCCGGTATCCGCGGCTGGAGATGGTGACGTACTTTTCACCTTCCGAAGTCAGATAGCGGTAGATGTAGATCAGCGTGACGGAGGTGGCCAGAACGCTCATGCCGATCGCCGCGGCCTTGCCGAAATCCGCTGCAAATCCTGTGGCGATGGACTGGTAGATGTGCGTGGCCAGCACATAGATCCGCCCCGGCATGCCGATCACCGAGGGCACCGCAAAGGAGGCCAGGCTGCGAACCAGCGAGAGGGTGAAGGCGGCCAGGATTGCCGGCCTCAGCACGGGCAGGGTCACGCGGAACAAGGTGCGCAGCATGGTGCTCCCGCAGACTTTGGAAGACTCCTCCAGGGCGATATCGAAGGATGCCAGGGCCGGCGCCAGGATGAGATACGCGATGGGCAGGTCCAAAAGCCCCTCGACCAGGATCATTCCCGGCAGGGAATAGATATTGATAGCCATGTCCTCAAGGCCGGGAAACTGGCGCAGGAACAGGTTGATCAGGCCGTTGGACGGATTCAGCAGAAGCACCCAGCTGACCGAGAACAGGATGTGCGGGATCATCATCGGGATGATGGAGATGATCCTGAACAGGAATTTGAAGGGGATGTCCGTACGCGTGTTCAGGTAGGCCAAAAGAAGCGCCAGACCGGTGGCCACCACAGAGGACCCCAGTACAAAGATGATCGTGTTAACAATGATATCGGCTAACTCGGGGTCGGTGTAGGCCTGGATGTATTTTTCAAGGGTGAATTCGCCAAAGGCCCCCAGGCCCGTGGAAAAGCTCCCGAAGATCAGCATGACGACGGGACACACGGTCAGAAAACCGACAATGGCGATCAGGGTCGGCGTCAATACCGATCGTTTGTTGGCCATTGTCCTTTTTCCTTTTCTACCGGGTGACCAGCAGGCAATAGTCCGGGGCCACGGTAAATTCAGCGCTGTCCCCTACCTTGATATCAGCGTCCGACTCGATCCTGATAAAGAGTTGCGAGTCATTAATCGTAATCTCGCCTTCAAAGGCCTCGCCGATAAAAACCAGTGACTGGATCAGTCCGTTGAAGACGTTCGGTGTCGGGGCTGCGTCGCCCCGTTTCAGGCGGATGAATTCGGGACGCATGCAGAGTGTCACCTTGTCGCCTATCTGCATGCCGGCCTGCTTGCGGCAGGTTACGCTGCCAATGGCGCAGTCCACCAAAGTCACGGATTCATCCTGGGAAGCCACCGTCGCCTCGAGCAGGTTGGTGCGGCCGATGAAGTCAACCACAAAACGATGGTCGGAGTTGAAATAGATGTCCCGGGGCGTGCCCGTCTCGATGATCCGGCCCTTGTTCATCACGGCAACGGTGTCGGACAGGGCCAGGGCCTCGATCCGGTCATGGGTCACATAGATCGCGGTGATCTGAAGCTCGGTCAGGAAGGTCCGCAGTTCCTCGCGGGTTTCTTCCCTGAGTTTCGCATCCAGGTTGGAGAGGGGCTCGTCAAAGAGGATGACCTTGGGCTCGGCGACCAGAGCACGGGCCAGCGCCACGCGCTGTTGCTGCCCGCCGGAAAGCTTGGTCGCAGGCCGGTCCTCGAACCCCTCCAGCTGCACGAAGCGCAGCGTTTTATGAACCTTGCGGCGGACAACGTCCCTGGGCATTTTCCGGGTCTGGAG